>CALEAR010000100.1 GCA_937943665.1 uncultured Alcanivoracaceae bacterium | reverse complement strand
TGGTGGCGCTTATTATTCGCCCTGTGGCGTTTAAATTTCGCTCTAAGCGAGCCGAGGTGCGGTGGCGCAAGCGGTGGGATTGGGCGCTATGCTTTAGTGGCGTGGTGCCGCCCTTAGTGTTTGGCGTGGCGGTGGGTAATGTGCTCCAAGGGGTGCCTTTCCACTTTGAAGGGGATTTACGACCTATTTACACCGGTTCTTTTTGGGCCTTGTTTAACCCTTTTGCGCTCCTGTGCGGCCTGTTGTCCTTGGCCATGTTGGTGCTGCACGGCGCCACCTATTTGCAGCTGAAGGCGCAGGGCCACACGGCGGTGCGAGCAGGCCAATGGGGCAGATGGGCAGCTGCGGGTGTGGTGGTGCTGTTCTTACTCGGCGGGCTATGGATGCGCTACTTGCCAGGTTATGAGATTCTCACCAACATGGATCCTTCAGCGCCTAGCCACCCGTTGCGCAAAGAGGTGGCGGAAGTCACGGGATATGGTTTACAAAACTTTGCCAATTATGGTTGGCTTTGGCTGGTGCCTGTGCTTGGCTTTATAGGGACGGGCATGGCTTTCTTAGGCTTGCAGTGGCGCCGCAGTGCCTTGAGTTTTTTAGGCTCCAAGCTAGCCGTGGTGGCTATTATTGCCACAGTGGGGGTGAGTTTATTCCCCATGCTACTGCCTAGCAGTAGCCATCCGAGCCATAGCTTAACCGTTTGGGATGCCTCCTCAAGCCATCTCACACTTTGGATTATGCTGATTGCCACTGTGGTGCTGCTACCTATTGTACTGGCGTATACGGCTTGGGTGTACAAAGTGCTATGGGGCAGCATAAGTGAAGAAGATATTCATGAAGATATGTATTAGGAGCGAATATGTGGTATTTCAGTTGGGTATTGGGGCTAGGCTTAGCCGCCAGTTTCGGCATTTTAAATGCCATTTGGTTTGAAATTAACGAAACCGACAGTCCTTCCTCTTAGTCTTTTGCCGTGGCCCCTTGTGGGCCATGGCCACCTCACTAACGTAACCTGTTACAATACGCGCCTTTTAGGAGGAGAGGCTTTATGTTTTCCCTGAGGGAACCCAGTACGCGCTTGGTGGTGGCAGGCGCTTGCATGTTATTGGTGGTGCATACCTTAGGGCGCTTTATTTATACTCCCTTGTTGCCGTGGCTCATTGAGGATGGCGTGCTTTCCCTGCAAGAGGGAGCCGATGTGGCCACTTGGAACTATTTAGGTTATTTAACAGGTGCCTTACTAGCGGTGCGTTGGAGCCGTGTACACCAGATGCAACGTATTTTACCTGTGGCACTGGTGGGGAACGTGCTTTGCACCTTGTTACAAACCCAAACGGAGCAGGTACAGTGGTTGAGTCTGTGGCGTTTTCTTAATGGTGTTACCAATGGTGTGGTGTTTGTACAGGCGCCGGCCCTTATTCTTGAATGGTTAGTGCTGCAAGGCCGAGCAGGGCTTAGCGGCCTACTATATTTAGGGGTGGGCGCGGGCTTGTTATTTTCTAGCCTTTTGGTATCTGGCTTTGCACCTTGGTTGGCGGGAGCAGGCCGTTGGTGGCCTGCCTTTGTGGTGAGTGTGCCTTTAGCGTGGTGGAGCTTGGCGCAATTACGTTTGGTGCGTTTTTCCCCACAGGAAACAAATCCATCATCAAAATCAAAGGAGGCTGGCGGCTTATTTGATGCCTACAGTATTCCCTTGTTTCTTTCTTATGCGGGGGCGGGGTTGGGCTATATTCTGCCCATGACGTTTTTACCCGCCTTAGTGGCGAACTTACCACATCTGCCAAACAGCTTAAAAAACGGTAGCTGGCTCTTAGTGGCCTTAGCCACACTGCCTTCGCCCTGGTGGTGGAACCTTGCAGGGGTGCGTTGGGGGGATACAGTGGCCCTGCGTTGGAATTACGCCATTCAACTTGCAGGCGTGTTGCTGATTATTTTGTTGCCCAACACAGTGGGCATCACCCTTGGCAGCATTATGGTGGGGGGAACGTTTTTAGGCACAGTATTACTTTCGCAACGCTTGGCACGTTGGTTTCATCCTCATCAGGGGCCTAAGCTTTCTGCTGCTTTAATTGCTCTTTACGGCGGAACTCAATTGGTGGGGCCTTGGTTGGCTCGTTTATGGATTGAATATGGCGGTACCTTGCAAAGCGCCTTTTGGATTGGTGTGGCTGCTTTAGCTTGGGGCTTATGGTGGAGCTTCCTCACCCCTAAGGAAGCGCCATAAGGTTTCTGCGCTACCGTTCAAAGTGAGTATACTAGGGCCACAGTTGTAGGAGGATTCATGATTCATTATCGCATTATTCCAAGCCGCCCCGAAGCGCACTTATTCACTGTTACCCTCACCGTGGAAGACCCTATGCCAGAGGGGCAGGCCTTTTCATTACCGGCTTGGATCCCTGGCAGTTACATGATTCGTGAGTTTGCTCGTAATGTGGTGCGGTTTGAGGCCAAGGACGCCCAAGGTAAGGGTATTCCTTATAAAAAGCTTGATAAACATACTTGGCAGCTAGACCCAGTGGAAGGTCCAGTGCAAGTGGAAATCGATGTTTATGCGTGGGATGTTTCCGTTCGTACCGCGTATTTGGATCCGTTTAATGGGTATTTTAATGGCACTAGTGTGTTTTTGGCCGCTAAAGGCCATGAACATAAAGTCTGTGAAGTGGAGATTTTACCACCTAAAGGCCAAGCTTATGCCCATTGGCGCCTTGCCACTGGCATGCCTCGCCTTGAGGGAGGGCTTTTAGAATTTGGCCGCTTTAGGGCAGAAAACTACGATGCGTTAATAGATTACCCAGTGGAAATGGGCGAGTTCACCCACTTTAGTTTTGAAGCTGAAGGGGTGCCCCATGAGGTGGTAATTAGCGGCAAACACAGGGTGAATGAGGAACGCTTGTGCAAGGATTTAGCCGCCATTTGCGCCAAGCAAATTCACTTGTTTGGTGCGCCTGTACCCTTTGATCGTTATTGGTTTTTAACCCGTGTGGTGGGGGAGGGGTACGGGGGCTTAGAGCATCGTAACTCCACGAGTTTATTGTGCTCACGGTATGATTTGCCTTCGGTTTCTGATACGCCAGAGCGTATGCGCCCCGAATATCGTAATTTCTTAGGGTTATGCAGCCACGAATATTTCCACAGCTGGAACGTGAAACGTATTAAGCCAGAAGTTTTTACGCCCTATAATTTAAACGAGGAAAACTACACTGAGCTGCTTTGGGCCTTTGAGGGAATTACTAGCTATTACGATGAGCTGATGCTTGCCCGTTCAGGGGTAATTTCCCCGCAAAGCTATTTGGAGCTTTTAGGGCAAAACATTACTCGCGTTTACCGTGGCCAAGGACGCTTTAAGCAAACCGTTACTGAATCAAGCTTTGATGCGTGGACGCGCTTTTATTTACAAGATGAAAACGCTCCTAACGCCATTGTGAGTTATTATACCAAGGGTGCCTTGGTGGCCCTGGCTTTGGATCTAACCCTGCGTCAGAAGAGTGCGGGTAAACTCAGCTTAGATCATGTGATGCAGTATTTATGGCAGCACCATGGACAAACTGGCGTGGGGGTGTCAGAGCGTGGAATCCAAAAGGTGGTGGAAACGTTGTTGGGTGAATCTTTGCAGGATTTCTTCCAACTAGCACTTTATAGCACTGAGGATTTACCCTTAGAAAGCTTGCTTTATGCTCAAGGGGTAAAGCTACACTGGCGCGCACCCGTAAATCATCAGGATGCTGGTGGCAAAGCCGCCAATGAGGCGGGGCTACATTTGGGTATTCGTCCTGTGGAGCACACCATGGGGGTGCGTATTGCCAATGCCTATGAACAAGGGGCAGCCATGGCAGCAGGCCTTTCGGCAGGCGATGTGATCATTGCCATCGATGGTATTCAAACCACCATGAACAATCTTGAAACCTTACTGAGCACGTATGCGCCGGGGGATAAGGTACAACTACATGCCTTTCGCCGTGATGAGCTACGGGAGTTTTCCCTTGTGCTTGCTAAGGGGGAAAACACCACAGCGTATTTACGCTTTGTGGGGGATGCACCCAATGAAGCCGCTAAGGCATGGTTGTTTAATTCATGAGCGAATCCAGTAACACAGTGTTAGCTCAGTTAAAAGCAGCCGAAAAGCGTTTGTCGGAGGCCATGCAAGTGGATCAATTCCGCTTGCGCCGGCGCCTGCAGCAGTTACGTCGTCGTAAAGCGTTTGGAAAGCCGGCACAGCGTTGGCTAGCACAGTTCGAGAAATCTGTGGCGCAGCGTGAAATGCGCGAAGCCCTAGAGGTGCCGCTTACCTGGCCAGATTTGCCGGTGGTGGAGGCCTTACCTGAACTTGAGGCAGCACTTACGGAGCACCAAGTGGTGGTGGTGGCGGGTGAAACTGGCTCCGGTAAAACCACCCAACTACCAAAGTTGTGTTTAAAACTTGGTCGTGGGCGCCGAGGTTACATAGGCCATACGCAGCCACGCCGTATTGCAGCGCGCGCTGTGGCTAACCGAATTGCCGAGGAAATTGACTCGGAAGTGGGCGAGTTGGTGGGGCTTAAGGTGCGCTTTCAAGAGCAAGTGGGTGCCAACAGCCTAGTAAAGCTGATGACGGATGGCATGCTGTTGGCTGAAATTCAACAGGACCCATGGCTCAACCAATACGATACTCTCATCATTGATGAAGCCCATGAACGTAGCCTTAATATTGATTTTCTCTTGGGTTACCTGCGCCAACTGTTGCCTAAGCGTCCTGATTTAAAAGTGATTATCACCTCAGCCACCATTGATCACGAAGCCTTTGCAGAACACTTTTATGGCGCCCCCGTGGTGGAGGTTTCTGGGCGCACCTATCCGGTGGAAGTAAAATACTGGTATGAGCATGAGCCCGAAGGTGAAAGGGATTGGCGCCGAGATGTGGCGGATATCCTAGAGGATATTGAGCGGCAAGAAAGGGGGAATATGCCACCCGCTCGAGATGTGCTGGTGTTTTTAAGTGGTGAGCGAGAGATTCGCGAATTGCACCACTATTTAAAGCGTTGTGATTTTCGCCACACAGAGTTTTTACCCTTGTATGCGCGCCTTAGCCGCCAGGAACAGATGCGTGTATTTAGCCGCCATAGCGGGCGCCGTGTGGTGCTTAGCACTAACGTGGCAGAAACCTCCCTTACTGTGCCTGGTATTCGCTATGTGATTGATTTAGGAACAGCGCGCATTAGCCGCTACAGTGTGCACAGCAAGGTACAGCGCTTGCCGGTGGAACCCATTTCTCAGGCCAGTGCCAACCAGCGTAAAGGGCGCAGCGGCCGTATTATGCCTGGGGTATGTTATCGCCTTTACACAGAAGAGGATTTTCATAACCGCCCTGAGTACACGGATCCGGAAATTCGCCGCACCAACTTGGCAGCGGTTATTTTGCAAATGGAAGACCTGCGCCTTGGGCGTATTGATTCCTTTCCCTTTATTGATCCGCCAGAGGGGCGATTCATTCGCGATGGTTATCGTTTGCTTGAAGAGCTCGGCGCCATTGAAAAGCAAAAACTCACGCCCATTGGCAAAAGGCTTGCTCGATTTCCCTTGGATCCGCGCCTTGGCCGTATGTTATTGCGAGCAGGAGAGCTGCGTAGCTTGGCCTCAGTGTTGGTGATTGTTTCTGCGCTAGCCGTACAGGATCCACGGGAGCGCCCCGTGGAATTCCAACAGCAGGCGGATCAGGCCCATCAGCCCTGGGAAGATAAAACATCCGATTTTCTGTTTTATACCAACTTATGGCAGTGGGCGGAGGAACAACGCCAACAGCTTTCGCGCAATCAATTTGAAAAATTATTACGCAAACGGTTTTTATCCCCCGTGCGCATGCGTGAATGGCGGGATACCCATCGCCAGCTGAAATTATTGTGCCGTGAGTTAAAGCTTCCCTTTGATGAGGGGGAGCCCACTTATGAAGCCATTCACAGAGCCCTGTTAAGTGGCCTGCTAGGGCAGGTGATGCACCGCACTGATGAGGGGGAGTGGCTTTCTAGCCGCCATCGTAAGCCTTTGATTTGGCCAGGGTCTGCCTTGGTGAAAACTAAAACCAAGTGGCTAATGGCTGCTGAAATGGTGGAAACCCAACGCTTATTTGCTCGCCAAGTGGCCCAAGTGGAGCCCCATTGGGTGGAGGCCGAAGGGCGTCACTTGTTGAGGCGTACCTACAGCGAGCCTTTTTGGTCTAAACGCCATGGAGCCGCTTATGCCCGTGAGCAAGTGAGTTTGTTTGGTTTAGTTATTGTGAGTGGGCGAAGGGTGCCCTTCGGCCAACAAGATCCAGAGCAAGCCAGGGAATTGCTGATTCGCGAGGGCCTGGTAGCCGGGCAGTTACCTCGTACTCCTGAATTTGTGCGTAAAAACCAAGTCCTCATTGCAGAGCTCGAAGATTTAGAGCACCGTCAACGCCGAAGAGATTTTATTGCTGATGATGAGGTGCTGTATCAGTTTTATCATCAGCGCTTGCCTTTGGATGTGGTGAGCTTGAATCACCTAGAGGCATGGTTTCGCAAAGCGGATAAGGCCACCCAAGCCGGCCTGTTAATGCGCGCAGAGGATGTTTTAGTAAAAGAGACCCCTCATAACTTTAAGCAAGATTTCCCCGATCGCTTGTTGATGGGGGAGTGGCAACTACCCTTGGAATACAGCTTTAACCCTCAAGGTAAGGGTGATGGGGTTACCGTGACAGTGCCTGCAGCCTTATTGAATCAACTGCCTGAAGCGCCCTTTGAGTGGCTAGTGCCAGGGCTGTTACGAGAAAAGCTTGAAAGTTTAATCCGTGGCTTACCACGAGCAAAGCGACGCAACTTTGTGCCTGTGCCAGAGTATGTGAAAGCTGTGGAAGAGGCCATAGATCCGCATGAGGGAGCCTTGTTGCCACAATTGTCGCAGGCCCTAGAACGCATGACAGGGGTGGCCATTAGCTTAGAGGAATGGGAAGCGGTGGAGTTGCCTCCCCATCTTGGGTTCCACTTTAAGGTGGTGGATGATGGTGAAGTGTTAGCCATGAGCCAGGATTTTCAGGCACTCAAAAAACGCTTTGCCGGCCGTGCAGTGAAAGCCTTGGAAGA
>CALEAR010000099.1 GCA_937943665.1 uncultured Alcanivoracaceae bacterium | reverse complement strand
ATGATGCCCTCACCGCCACCTTAGTGAGTGAAGAAGGCGCCACAGTAACGCAAAAACTCGAGGGCCCCTTTGAGAAAGCACGTCAGGCAGAAAAAGCCAAAGACACCCTAGAGCAGATTTTCGCACAACTAGGCGCCACCCTGTATTATGCAGAGCATGTAGAAATAACCGGCGAACACATACCTTTTATTCCAGCTTCCACACTAAAGCAATTACGCCGCACCTTAGTGGCTGAACTCGATGCAGCTCGGGAATCCCTTCGCCCCCGCGGTAAACGCAAAGCGGCAGCGGAGCCTGCCCCCGTGTATCCGGAAAGCCACCTCACCTACTTGGCCAATGTATACAACCAAAAAGCCCGTGATTTTTATCATCGCCATGGTGTTCAACTTATTGATGCCGCCTATGAAGCCCACGAGGAAGATGCTGAAGTTCCCGTGATGATCACGAAACACTGCTTGCGCTTTGCCTTTAATTTATGCCCTAAGCAGGCCAAAGGAGTCACTGGTGTGCGCACTAAAGTACGCCCCATGCAGCTAGTGCACCAAGGGGAAACTCTTACCTTGAAGTTTGATTGCAAGCCCTGCGAAATGCACGTGATTGGTAAAATTAAGGGCAATATTCTTAACAGCCCCCTGCCAGGTAGCCGTGAAGCCATGGGCCTTTACTCGCCAAGCACCCAGGAGGAAAGGCCCATTAAGTGGAAAGCGCTCTCATAAAAAACCATTTATGGCTTGGCATACCGGTTGCGGGGTTTCCATATGCACATGGTGGCCTCCCTCAAGCATTATCTGCGTCCCATGGGTGAGAGCGGCTAAGTAATCATCCATATGCCCAAGCCCCACAATGCCCTGCTTGGCCCCTATTACCAAGGTAGGGCATTGAACTTGTCCAATGAGCTCAAGCATTTCTGCCTTGCTTAAACGGATCCCAGAGGTGCCCCGCAAACGTGGGTCTGTACGCCATTGCCAATCCCCCTCTGCGGTTTGTTTTAACCCTCTTTGGCATAACAGCTCGGCATTATGCTGCGATACGGGGAACAAACTTCCCATACGGGAGGCCACCGCCGCTTCAAAAGTGGCATAACTACGCGGAGGCTTTTCTAGTAGTTTTCTGTGTTCCTCAATGGCCTTGCGC
>CALEAR010000098.1 GCA_937943665.1 uncultured Alcanivoracaceae bacterium | reverse complement strand
GCACAAAGTGCACCTTGCTATCGCCCCAACGCATGCGCTTAGCAATGGGGAGACGTTGGATGGATTGCTGTAAAAAATCGGGGAGCAACTCATGTAAGGTTTTGCCCTCTTGGTGAACACTGGCCTTAAGCCAAGCGCCTTTAGAGGTTTCTTCACGACCTAGCTCTTCCACGGTGAGACCCACCGATTGCGCAAAGCCAAGGGCTGCTTTGGTGGGGTTGCCCGCGTCATCAAAGGCCGCAGCCACTGCAGGGCCACGACGCTCTAAGGTTTTATCTGCCTGTTTGGCCTGCACGTCTTTAATTAAAAAAGCCAGACGACGAGGCGTGGCAAAGGTTTTTACGTCACCGTGGCTTAACTCCGCATCAGCAAGCTGAGCAACCACCTCTTGGGTGAAGGCATTAGCTAAGGGCATGAGGGAGTTAGGGGGCAGTTCCTCGGTCCCTAATTCAACGAGTAAATCTGCTTGTGTCATGCTTTGCTCCGCTCTTTTGAGTTACCTTGTGATGCTTTCTCTAATTGGGCTAATGCCTCTTCCGCCAAATGCGGTGGTGCCATGGGGAAGCCTGCCTTAGCACGGCTTTGTAAGTAGGCTTGTGCCACGGAACGGGCCATATTGCGCACACGTAAGATATAGCGCTGCCGTTCTGTGACTGAAACTGCCTTACGGGCATCTAAGAGGTTAAAAGTGTGAGAAGCCTTAAGGGTTTGCTCGTAGGCAGCTAAGGGGAGGTTGGCCTCAATTAGGCGCTCACACTCAGATTCGTATAAGGAAAACTGTTCGAATAAGGCCGGCACATTGGCGTATTCGAAGTTATACGTGGATTGCTCCACCTCGTTTTGGTGGTACACATCCCCGTAGGTCACCACTGAACCATCAGGGTTACGTGACCACACCAAATCGTACACCGATTCCACACCTTGAATGTACATGGCCAAACGTTCTAAGCCGTAGGTAATCTCACCAGTAACAGGGTAGCAATCAATGCCGCCCACCTGTTGGAAATAGGTGAACTGTGTTACCTCCATACCGTTAAGCCACACCTCCCAACCTAGACCCCAGGCCCCTAAGGTGGGAGATTCCCAGTTATCTTCCACAAAGCGAATATCGTGTACCAAAGGATCAAACCCTAGGGCCTCTAAGGAATCCAGATAAATTTCTTGGATATTGTGGGGGGAAGGCTTCAGCACCACTTGGAATTGATAATAGTGCTGCAAGCGGTTGGGGTTTTCCCCATAACGGCCATCGGTGGGGCGACGAGAGGGCTGAACGTAGGCACTGTTCCAAGTTTCAGGACCAATGGATTTTAAGAAGGTTGCAGGGTGGAAGGTACCGGCACCCACTTCCATATCCAAAGGTTGAATAATCAAACAGCCTCGGGCTGCCCAGAATTGTTGCAAGGCGAGAATTAGGCCTTGGAATGTATCAATATCTTGCTGCGGTTGAGCCGCCATAGTGCTTCCTATTGTTGGTGTGAAAAAACTGAACCAAGTATAGCGTAAATCTTGCTGAACCCGAACAGGGCCCTCGGGGTGAGGGCCAGGCAATGGGCTTACTTTTGTGTGGCGCTGAAAATGCTGCTAAGTAACTCGGAGCCGCGGCTTAAAGGGTTGGCACGAATGGCTTTTTCCTCTTCTGCCACACGGGTAAATAAGCCGTTTAAGCTTTGTTCTACGACATAATCTTCAAGATCGAGGTTCACCTTATTGCTCACAGGAAGGGTGTTGTAAATATCTAAGAGACGCTCATATTCATCGAAGAAGCCCACTTCCTGTAAGTTTTTACGAATAATAGGCTGATACTCTTGGCGTAGCTGATCCTCTGTTTCCGCACGGAAGTAATCTGTGGCTGCGGTATTACCGCCGCGAATAATACCAATGGCATCATCCACTTCCATGTTTTTAATGGAGGCCACAAACATTTCACCTGCTTTGGCTGCGGCCTGCTCTGCCCCTTTGTTCATGCTTTTCTCAATATCATCCACATAGCGGCCAAAGCCAAACTGACGCAAGGTGCTCGTGATGTTATTGAATTGCTCAGGCATCATAATCTTCATGGCAGGGTTATCGAAATACCCTCCTGCCTTGGAAAGTGAATCCGCAGCACGGGTGCTGCTAAGCTCCAAGGTTTGCTTCACAGCATTAGCTAATTGCCCTTGTTGGCCTAACACAGAACCTGAGCCAGAGCTTGAGCCTAAGATATCGTTCATGTTGGCGCAGCCAACAAGTAAAACCGCAAGTAGTAGTGTGGTGAGTAGGGATTTCATGAAACCTTTCCTGTGTTGTTTTATTGCTGAAACTAAAGAAAAACACTCTAGCGCATAATAGCACTATCTTCAGCTATTACCGCTGTTACACTAAGGCTTTGATCCACAAACAGAGAATAAAAAGGAGAAAGGCATGCCAGCTGCCTCATCCATGTTGGGCTTAATGGGCCGACGTCGCTTCCTACCCTACTTTCTAACGCAATTTTTTGGTGCCTTTAACGATAATGTGCTGCGCCAGGCGTTAATCCTTTTTATTACCACTTCGGCGGTTTCCCGCTTTAGCCCTAACCTGTTGAATAACATCGCCTTGGCTTTGTTTATTCTACCCTTCTTTTTATTTTCAGGATTAGCAGGGCAATTTGCCGATAAGTTTGATAAAGCCAAGCTAGTGTTTTGGGTGAAGGTCTCTGAATTGGTACTCATGTTGTTAGCGGCTGTGGGCTTTTATTATCAAAGCCTGTGGGGGTTAATGGCGGTGCTGTTTGCCATGGGCTTTCAATCCACCTGTTTTGGGCCCATTAAGTATTCCATTATGCCGCAGCACTTAGGCTCGCAGGAGCTAGTGGCGGGTAATGCTTTGGTGCAACAGGGCACCTATGTGGCCATTTTATTGGGGTCTGTTATGGGGGTGTTGCTTAATGCCAGTTTTGCAGCTCCTTGGTGGGGTTCGGCAGCTTTAGTGTTTATCGCTGTTTCCGGGTTGGTGAGTGGTTACTTTGTTCCGTCGGCGCCTTCGCAGGTGCCAGAGCTAAAAATTAATTGGAATCCATTCACAGAA
>CALEAR010000097.1 GCA_937943665.1 uncultured Alcanivoracaceae bacterium | reverse complement strand
ATGTAGGTGTAGTCTTTATCATCTAAAAACAGATGAGATAGTGATGGTTTCTCTGTGGTGGCAGTGTTGGCTTTTTTAAGCTCATATTCATTGAGAAAATCGTAGGCTATACGGCGGTTTTTATAGTTATAAGACAGTGTTCGTTGGGTTTCTAAGTTAGTAACAAATAACTCTGCTTGGTGCTTAAAAATATCAATGTTGTTAAGCAACGTAATGAACGGATCTGAGAAGAAATACAGCACGTCCATACCAATGGTTTCGTTTTTTTCGTTCATAATGGGGGCGCTAACTCTAATGAGAATAGTATTTTCATCATTATCTAAGGCTACAGTTTTGAAGCGTGTTTCACTGACATCGAAACGATTCAAATGCCGAGCTAATGGCCCCACTGCGCCTGCGGTTTTTCCATCATGGGTATAACGGATGAAAGCGGCCAAATCTTTAATTTTTTGAGTGGCATCTAATAGTAGGGATTGGTTGTATTCCCGCAATTGTTGTAGTGAGAGTTGGCCACTTTCGTAGCGTTTAAAATGCTGGCGAGTGTTTGGCTGAGACGCCGCCTGATTGGCAATAATATGGTATTGCGATAGTTGGTTTTCAATGGCGGCCACTTGGGCATGGGCGTTGGTGGTATTACTTTGCTCAATATGGTTTCGTACAGAAATATACATGGGCAAAGTGGTGCTGGCGCCCACTAAAGCACCGGTTAGCAATATGCCAAGCATGGAAAGCAAAATAATACGCTTTCTTGCGTACCCTAGCTGGCTACTCGAGTGCTTTTTTGTCATAGGTTTCGTTTCTGTATTAGTGCTAGGCATTAAGGAACTAAACCAGAGAACCGCTCACTTTGTTCCTCATTTACTGTGGCGGATGAAATCCCAAGCACAGTGCCTATAGCAGTATAATCACTTACAACACATATAGAGTTATGAATGCAGAACAGTGGTGTAAGCGGGCTAAAGAGGGTTGAAGTGTGAACCCTGACTCAAAAAACTGCCTTCCATTGCACTGCATTATCGTGTGCCTAGTGAAAACTATTCACTTTGTTTCAAATACGGCGCAAAGTTTAGCGCCGCTTTTTAAATACTACAAATATTTGTCATAAGTATATTCTTTTTAAGTCTATTGAGTGGCTGACTTATGTTTAATGGTTGTGCTAATATTCGAACATCTTTCCAATGCTACGATTCGCATGTGAATGCCAATTGCCGTATAGCAGAGGTGGGGAAGGGCCGAAAGGCCCTTTTTTTTGCTTGCTAGCCTGGGCGGTTATCCGCGCGAGGGCGCCATAAAATAAGGGTGTAATGGGCCACAAACCAAGCAAAAGCTAAGCTGACCAGCACCATAGTGATTTTATAAAGCACCACAGTGGTGGCTGGGGCTACCAAGATGCCAATACCTCTTAATAGGGCGCCCACAAATAGGGCTGCCATGACGGTATTTTTACCTGCTAATCCACGAATGAATCGGCCCGTATGTCCAAGGCTCACTCGGGACATCATGGTAAGAATAATGGCCATCATACCGCCCACAGTGATCATGTGTAGCGCGCTATCAAAACGGGTGCCTTTGATTTCAGCAATGGCCCACATGAGGGCGCCCACAATAATAAATAAATAACTAGTGTGTAAGCCCCAAATCATGGGCGCCTTAAAACATTTTAATGGGTGCCAGCTGAGCCAACGAAATACACTAAGCAGGGCCATGAGAAATAGCAGCGACGCCACGAATAAGCCAGGCACGGGAATAGCTAGGGCCCGTAAAGCAAACAAGAGGCATACCCCTAAGGTGCTAGCAATTAGGGTGTGTTCCGCCCAACGACGCATAGGTCGCACTTGAAACCTCATGCCATTGGCGGTGAACATGGGAATTACTCGTCCACCGATCACCACAATCAGGGTCACAATTAGCCACACGCCCATGTAGGCGCTGTTAATGCTTGTTTGATAATCGCCCTTAAGATTACCCAGGTGCATACCGAGGTTTGCTAGTGTGAGCAACAGCAGTACAGGCACAAAAATTAAATTACGCCAACGCTTGGCGCGAATAACATAAGAAGCCATGGCAATACCAACCAAAGGTAAAAAGGCGAGGTCTAATGCCATAAGCAGGGGGTATGGTAAGGCATTGGAAAAAGCCAACCCCATGCGCGCCATTAGCCAAAGCAGTGTTAACCCCCATAAGCGTGGGCCTGTGAGGCTGGGTATACCTGTCCAGTTTTGAACAGCGGTTAAAAGAAAACCCACCACCACGGCGGCCCCAAAGCCAAAAATCATTTCGTGCTGGTGCCACCACAACATGCCACCTTTGGGGTTAAGAGGCACCCATTGGCTGTAGTAGGCGTACCAGATGCCCAACGAAATTACTGCAAATACGCTAGCTAGCCAGAAGAAAGGTCGAAATGCTAAGGCGGTATTAAAAAGGCTAGGTGCTTGGGGTTCCTGTGTGGTTCGTATCATGTATCACCTTTATCGTATTTCTTGCTGCTGTGAGCTTATTATTTCTTACTATGCTGTTGGGGCATCTTGTCCACAAGCACTTTTTTTAGCCTTATGCAAAATCAAGAAATTAAAATTTGGTGAGTTGTGAACGGTTCCTATCTGAATTATAGAGCGGTTTGAGCATTAGCGATGCCAAAGGGCACATGCACCATGGGAGTGTTTGAGGCATGGGTGGCCAAATGTTGGCGTTGATCATCAAAGAAGAGATGCGGGTTTAGAATATTAAGCACCCGAGCCTTTTCCATGCCCCCTAAAAAGAAGGCCTCATCCAAGGAAACTCCCCAATTTTTTAATGTGGTAATAACACGCTCATGGGCGGGCGCATTACGGGCGGTTACTATGGCCACTCGTAGGATTTTTTTATAGTGGGGGTCCGCTTCAAACTTCTTCTGCTCTAAATGCTGTAAGTGTGCTAACCCCTTAAAAAGATCTGCCAAGGGGCCTGGCTGATGGGGAATATGTTGTTTGGCGAGCTCATGCTCCATAAAGCGCTCTAGTTTACCGGTGGTTTTAAACACGGTTTCTGCTTCGTCATCCGCAATCACGCCATCAAAGTCAAAAGCCACTCTCAACTCCCCGTCTTCTGGGTCATCTTGCGTGTCACCAGGCAGCACAACCCCCGCCGGTAAGCCTTCATCAATGGCGTTCAGTACGTCTTTTTCATTGGCGCTGAGAAACAAAGCCGCATTAAAAGCCGATAAGTAGGAATGAGGAGAGGCACCTCCCATAAAGGCCGCACGAGTGATAGCTAAATCATAATGTGCAATGGAGCGGAATATACGCAAGCCAGTTTCTGGGGAGTTGCGTGAAAGTAGCACCACTTCCACAGGGCATTGCTCTGGAAAGGCACGATTTATGCTCAGAAAGCGCCGAATAAAAGGGAAGGCCACCCCAGGGGGTAGTGGGGTATCTAAGTGGGCTTCTTGGTGTTTGCGGTACTCCTCCACTCCTTGGGAAAGAAATACTTGATGGGATTCGTTTAAATCAAACAGAGCGCTAGAGGACACTGCAATCACTAATTTTTCTTCAATGGGGTAGCTCATACTAAAGTCGTACTATACAGGTGTGGCACTGTATGCCACTGTAAATTGTAGGTGGCCACGAGTGTAACACGCTCTGCCATTTTGTGATGGGGCCAAACGCCCACTTCCCACCGTATATTAACAACAATGAGGGAGCCTGTGATGCCAAACGCACATTTGCTCGCACCTGAACAATACAACATGGTGCACGAAGTCGAAAAATACGCACACAATACTGAAAAGCTTGCTTTAATTTGGGAAAGCGATGTCGGCGATGCTAGGCGCCTTTCCTATGCTGAGCTAATCCACATGGCCAATCGCTATGCCAACGTATTTCAGCAACAAGGGTTGATGCCAGGGGATGTGGTGTTAGTGATGGTGCCGCGGGTACCAGAGGCCTATGGTATTTATTTAGCAGCTCTGAAGGCGGGGTTGGTGGTGAGCCCAAGCTCAGAGCAACTTAGGGCAAGTGATATTGCTTATCGGCTAAACCATAGCGGTGCTAAGGCTGTGGTGGTTTACGCCCCTTTTTTAGAAACATTCCAAGGAATCCCTGAGATACAAGCTCTCACTAAAGTAGTGGTGGGTGGTGAAGCCCATGGATGGCTGAATTTGAGTGAAGCGGCGCAGGCTGCAAGTGATGAGTTCACCACGGTGGCCACACAACGGGGGAATATGGCTTTTTTATCTTATACCTCGGGTACCACGGGCAACCCTAAGGGGGTGGTGCATACCCATGGGTGGGCCTATGCCCATTTGCAGCTAGCGGGCCAAAATTGGCTTGATATTAAAGAAAACGATGTGGTATGGGCCACCGCAGGCCCTGGTTGGCAAAAGTGGGTGTGGAGCCCCTTCATGTCGGTGCTTGGGCTTGGTGCCACAGGGTATGCCTATTACGGAAAATTTGATCCCGAAGTGTATTTAGAAAAGCTAGAGCGCCATGGTATTAATGTGCTGTGCTGTACGCCCACTGAATATCGTTTAATTTCGCAGGTGGATCACTTAGAACGTTTTAACCTTAGCCAGCTGCGAAGCGCTGTTTCTGCGGGCGAACCGCTTAACCGTGAAGTTATCGACGTGTTTGCACGCCACTTTGGCATTAAGGTGCGAGATGGCTATGGGCAAACAGAAAACACCTTGGTGGTGGGGGTGCTGCCAGATACTGAATTACGACCAGGCTCCATGGGCAAGCCCACCTTGGCAGGTTTAATTGATATTGTGGATGACACAGGGCAGCCTGTACCACCAGGGGAGGTGGGGGATATTGCCATTCATCGTAGCACCCCAGCTTTATTTAAGGAGTATTACCAAGATCCAGAACGTACCCAAGCTCAGTATCGTGGTGAATATTACATCACTGGGGATAGAGCGAAAAAAGATGCGCAGGGGTACTTTTGGTTTGAGGGCCGTTCCGACGATATCATCATTAGCTCAGGTTACACCATTGGCCCCTTTGAGGTGGAAGATGCCTTAATGAAGCATCCTAAAGTAAAGGAATGTGCTGTGGTGGCGGCGCCCGATAAAATACGAGGACATGTGGTGAAGGCGTTTGTGATTCTTCGGGATGCCAGCTTGGCCACCACGGATACATTGGTGAAAGAGTTACAAAATCACGTTAAAACTCTCACGGCGCCCTACAAGTACCCCCGCATTATTGAGTTTGTGGAAAGCTTGCCTAAAACCATATCGGGCAAAATTCGCCGTGTGGAGTTGCGCTCTCAGGAGAGTAAAGTGTAATTAACCATACCGCTATAAAAGCCTTAAAAGTGTGGTGCTTTTAAGGCTTTTTTATTCCTGTTTTATTCCTGGACGTTGCGCCTTTACTATGGCTTGCTAAGGTGGTACTTCACTTTTATTGATAATAAAGAGGCAAATATGACGGCGGTCATCATCGAAAGTGGAGCCATTGAAGGCATTTCCACCGGTAATGGTGTAGTGGAGTATCGTGGCGTGCCCTATGGGAAGGCACCCACAGGGGATTTACGTTTCCGTGCACCACAGCCCGTAACGCCTTGGCAAGGCACTCGAGTAATGGATAAGTACGGAGTCCCTGCTTGGCAGGAGGTTAATCCACTCTTAGGCATTAATGCTGTGGGTGAGGATTGCCTGCATGTGAACCTGTGGGTGCCAGAGGGGCAGGGACCTTTCCCCGTAATGGTATGGCTTCATGGTGGTGGCTTTTCCAATGGTAGCGCCTCTCAGCGTTTATACCATGGCGCAGAGTTAGCCCGTGCCGCCCAAGCGATTGTGGTGAATGTGAATTACCGTTTAGGGGCGTGGGGGTTTGGCCATTTTCAACATCAAGCGCCTCATGTTCCACAGGAAAGTAATTTAGCACTGCGTGATATACTGGCTGCTTTGCGGTGGGTTCAGCGTAATATTGAGGCTTTTAAGGGGGATGCAAACTGCGTTACCTTGTTTGGTGAATCCGCTGGTGGTTTTGCTGTGGCTACCCTTATGGCCGTGCCCCAAGCACAGGGGCTATTCCATCGCGCCATTGTGCAATCTGGGGCGGCGGATATGGTATTAAGCCCTGAGGCCGCTGTTGAAGTGGGGTCCTTGGTGTATTCCGCTTTACAAGAGCAGCTTGGTGATCACAAAGATATATTGTTGAATGCAGGCGCCAAGGAGATGGTGCGCGCCCAACGGGCGGCTCTTAAGGTGCCTGTACCTCGCGGTTTAAGAAACACCACCCCGCAGTATGGTATGCCGTTTTTGCCTGTGGTGGATGGTGATTTATTGCCCATGAGCCCGGTGCAAGCTCTTAAGGAAGGCAAAGCCCATTCGGTACCCTTACTGGCGGGCACCTGCCAAGAGGAGTGGAACCTATTTCAATATGTGCCTGCCTTTAATGGTGGCGTGGAAATGGCAGCGTTGCGAGAGCTTGACCGTGATGCTATTCAGCGGCGTTTTGTACGTGTGTTGCCTGAGCATGGTGAAGCAGCCTTAAATCTGTACGAAGATTTAGTAACACCTCATCCGCAACGGGCCATTACAGATTATTTCACCGCCATGGAATCCGATAGGTTGTTTCGCATTCCAACCCATCGGTTACTCACGGCCCACGCACAGGCAGGGGGCGATGCTTGGGGCTTTGAATTTACTTGGGATGAAAACGGCATGGGATTGCCCTTAGGAGCCTTCCATGTGATGGATGTGCCTTTGGTATTTGCCACCACCCATACACCCATGGGCAAAATGTTTACCTCGGGTTCCCCGGCGGCAAAGCTGTTATCGGAGCAAGTGGTGGCAATATGGGGGGAGTTTGTGCGCACAGGTACGGCACATTGGACACCTTGGCCCTCAGGTAAAGTGTTACAATTAGGCCACACCCTCGAAGAAAGCACCTATATAGACCAACAACGATTAGCTCTTTGGGAAACCATTATTCCATAGATTCAGGAAGTGTCATGAGTATTGCAGATATCATTGAAACAAGAGTGAAGGAACGGTTTTCAGTGGCGCATTTTGCGCTAGTGAATGAAAGCCATCAACATGCGGGGCCTGCCACAGAGTCTCACTTTAAACTCACCGTGGTGGCGCCAGAGTTTGAGGGCTTAAACCGTGTGAAGCGACACCAAGAAGTGTATGCCCTAACCCAAGATCTTATGCAGGAGGGGCCTTTACATGCTCTTTCTCTGCATTTATTTACCCCGCAGGAGTGGCAGGAGCGGGGCGGCACAGTGCCAGATTCCCCTAACTGCCAAGGTGTGGGGCAATAAAAAAGAGGGGATCCCCCTCTTTTTTTATTCCTCTATGGCTGGCATAAAGGCTGTGTTAGCACCAGCATCCACATAAAGGATCTCGCCACTAATGCCTGAGGCTAACTCAGAGCATAGGAAAGCAGCGGCATTTCCCACCTCCTCAATGGTAACGTTACGTCGCAAGGGGGCTTTTTGCGCATTTTCATCGAGCATGGTGCGGAACTTTTTAATGCCAGAGGCTGCCAGGGTGCGAATGGGGCCAGCGGAAATGGCGTTCACACGCACTCCTTCGGCGCCTAAGCTCACCGCCAAATAACGAACGGAGGCCTCTAGGCTGGCCTTAGCAAGGCCCATTACATTGTAATTGGGCACCGTTTGCTGGCTCGCATGATAGGTGAGGGTGAGCAAGCTGCCTTGACGCTTACATAACATCCCTTTACCCGCTTTAGCTAAGGCCACAAAGCTATAGCTAGAAATATCATGGGCAATCTGAAAGCCTTCTCGTGTGGCCACATCCACAAAGTTGCCATCAAGTTCATGGCCTGGCGCAAAGCCCACAGCATGAATAATGCCATCTAGGCCATCCCAATGCTGACTTAGCTCGCTGAATACTTGTTCAATTTCTTCATCGCTACTGACATCGCAAGGAAAACAAAGCGCACTACTGCTGCCAAAGGTTTCTGCAGCCTTGAGTACACGGCTTTTCAGACGATCATTTTGATAGGTGAAGGCTAATTCTGCGCCTTGCTTGTGCATGGCCTCGGCAATGCCCCAAGCAATGGATTTTTGGCTGGCAATACCAACGATTAAAAAACGTTTATTGGCAAGAAACCCCATGTTATACCTCTTGTTTGTGTGGGCAGAGCCCTACGTTAGCGAAAATAGCGTAAAAATGAAGACTGACTTTGTAACCATTTTTAGTATCACTGGGCAGCCTTAAGTAGTGTTTGTGTATAAGGATGCTGTGGTTGTTGGAAAATGGCTTCTGTGGGGCCTTGTTCCACCACTTTGCCCTGATACATTACCAGCACTTCATGGCTCATGGCGCGCACCACTTCTAAATCATGGCTAATGAAGAGATAAGCGAGTTCACGCTCTTCCTGTAAGCGTCGCAGCAGTGTGAGTACTTGGAACTGAACACTACGATCCAAGGCTGAAGTGGGCTCATCGAGTAAAATCAGCTGTGGCTCCAAAATGAGGGCACGGGCAATGGCCACCCGTTGGCGCTGCCCGCCAGAAAGCTCATGGGGGTAACGGTGTTGAAAATCCACGGGCAAGCCCACTTCTTCTAAGAGGGCATTTAACCGATGCTGTACCTGTTGAGTACTAAGTTTGGGCTGATGAATGTGGAGCCCCTCAGTAATAATTTGGCCAATGGTAAAGCGCGGGTTTAAGGCGCTCCAGGGATCTTGAAACACCACTTGGCAGTGAGAACGCCATGCCTGCAAAGCTTTACCTTTTAAGGAATGCACTGCTTGCCCTTGAAAAAGAATTTGCCCTTGGCTCGGAGTTAAACGCAGCAGGGCATGGGCTAGGGTGGTTTTACCACTACCGCTTTCACCCACTACACCCAGTGTTTCACCTGGGCGCACCTGTAATGCCACCTTATCCACTGCTTGGAAGGGAGGTTGCTTTTTGAATAAGTGGGTCTTAGGTCTGGCATAGCTCACCGAAAGTTTTTTGGCCTCAAGCAACACAGGTTTTGAGAAGTCAGGGGTGGGAGCAGCACTGGTGAAAACCGCATTTAATAGCTGTTGGGTATAAGGGGCCTGCGGGGCGCGAAATAGGGTTTCGGTATCGGCTTGTTCCACCAATTGGCCTTGTTTAATAACAGCCACTTTATCTGCATAACGCTTCACCATGGGAAGATCATGGGTGATGAGTAATATGCTGACTTCAAGCTCCTGTTGAAGTTGCTTGAGTAACGCCATAATTTCGGCCTGTACGGTGACATCTAATGCGGTGGTGGGTTCATCAGCAATTAATAATTTAGGGCGATTCGCTAAAGCCATGGCAATCATCACCCGTTGCCGTTGGCCACCTGAAAGTTCATGGGGAAAGCGTTTTAAAAAGTGGCGTGCGGGAGTGAGGCGAACCTGAGTTAATAAGTCCTCCACCCGCTTTTGTAAGGCTTTCCCTTTTAACTGCTGGTGCAGTGTAATGGCTTCGCCAATTTGTTTTTCCACTCGGTGCAATGGGTTTAATGCCGACATGGGTTCTTGGAAAATCATGGCCATGTGGTTACCGCGTAGGGCATATTGCTGTAAAGGTGTGAGCGTGAGTAAATCTTTTCCATCGAGGGATAACCGATTGGCTTGGCGGTGGCAGCCTGGAGGCAAAAGGTTTAATAGCGAGAGTGCCGTGAGGGATTTGCCCGAGCCCGATTCCCCCACTAAGGCTAACATTTCACCTTTTTTGAGGGTGAAACTTACTCCAGACACAGTGGGCTGAGGCTGGTTCTCAAACTGAATACGGAGGTTTTCCACTTGTAAGAGGCTCATTGCAAATACTTCCTTGGATCAAAGGCATCTCGCACCGCCTCACCAATGAAAATCAGTAAGGAAAGCAATACCGCCAGTGAAATAAAGCCACTCAGCCCTAACCAAGGGGCGTGCAAGTTGGCTTTTCCTTGGCCCAATAACTCACCTAAGGAGGCGGTGCCAGGGGGCAATCCAAAGCCAATAAAATCTAAGGTGGTGAGGGTGGTGATGGCCCCGTTAAGGATAAAAGGCATAAAGGTGAGGGTGGCCACCATGGCATTGGGGAGCATATGGCGGAAAATGATTTTATAGGTGGGCACGCCCATGGCCTCAGCGGCTTTAACGTAATCAAAATTACGACAGCGCAAAAACTCCGCACGCACGAGATCCACCAGTGTCATCCATGAAAATAGCAGCATAATGAATAGCAGCCACCAGAACCCAGGGTTAACAAAGCTCGAGAGGATAA
>CALEAR010000096.1 GCA_937943665.1 uncultured Alcanivoracaceae bacterium | reverse complement strand
CTTCCGTTTTGCTATCACATCACGGGCCATGTAAAGCGCTGCTATTACCCGTGCTTCATTCACATCCTCTCGTGCCACCAGTGTATCAAGATCCTGCAGGGACCACGTCACCACTTCTAAGGGCTCTGGTTCATCCCCTGGCAAGCGGGATTCATATAAATCCTCAGCCAAGGCCACCGTTATTTGATGCTGCATATACCCAGGGGAAAGCGTCATACGCTTAAGCCATGTTAATTTTCTGCACCCATACCCCGCCTCCTCTTGAAGCTCTCGATTCGCCGCATCGCGCCAATCTTCTCCTGAATCTAGGGCACCTTTCGGCAAAGTGAGTTGATATTCCTCCAAACCAACCCCATATTCTCGAATCAACACCACCGTATCCTCATCCAGTAATGGCACACACATCACTGCTGGGATAGGCGGTGTACGTAAACGCTCGTAGGTTCTTTCTGCGCCATTACTAAAACGCAAATCCACTTCCTCGATGCCAAACAAACGGCTCCGAGCCACAAGGCGAGTTTCGAGAATTTCTGGTTTTTGCTGCATACTATGAATTCCTATTCATTCACACACGGGGAGTTTTACTATCACTATGATTAATTGGTCTGCCATTGATACCGTATTGCTCGACATGGACGGCACCCTTCTTGACCTTGCCTTTGATAATTACTTTTGGCAAACCCATGTGCCCCTGCAATACGCTAAAAAAGCAGGCATTTCCAATGCAGAGGGTTTTGCCAAAGTGGCCCAGTGGACAAGAGCACACCTTGGCACACTAAACTGGTATAGCTTGGAGTTTTGGTCCAAAGAGCTAGATATGGATCTGGCCAGCTTAAAGTATGATCTTGCCCATGAAGTGGCTTTGCGCCCAGGGGCTGAACCCTTCCTGCAAGCACTGAAAAAGGCTAAGAAACGCGTTTTGCTTGTTACCAATGCAGACCCCATCGCTTTGGATATAAAAATGGAGGCCACTGGGCTAGCTCCCTATTTTGATGAGCTCATTTCAAGCCACGATCATGGCGCCGCTAAGGAAACGCCATCCTTTTGGCCTTCCTTACAACAGCAAGTGGGCTTTAATAAAAGCTCCACCCTTTTTGTGGATGATACCTTACCTGTGCTTGAAGCTGCAGAATCCTTTGGTATTGCCCACTTAGCAAGTATTCGCCAACCCGATAGTGGTTTGCCCGCTCGCCCCGATACACAACCTTATTTGGGAATAAGTCACTTTAACGAGATAATGCCGTGAGTGAGAGTGTTCGTTTAGATAAATGGTTATGGGCTGCGCGTTTTTATAAAACGCGCTCCCTGTGCCGCCAAGCCATTGAACAAGGCCGCGTGAAATCCCATAACCAACGGGTAAAACCTAGCCGCCTTGTTAAAATCGGTGATACCTACACGGTGCAACAGGGCTATGATCAACGCACTGTGGTAGTAACAGGCCTTTCAGAAAAACGCGGTAACGCACAGGCAGCCGCCTTACTTTATGAGGAAACCGCTGATAGTATTGCGGCTCGTGAAAAAGCACGGGAGCAGCGCCGAACGGCTGCTCTCGCCATGACAGCACCACCCTCTAAGCCAACGAAAAAGCAACGCCGCGAGTTAGAAAAATTTCGCCGGCGTCAACTTTCTTCACCCTTTTCGGATGATTTCTGATGAACCAAAGCTCTTCTGATATTCGACAACGTTTTCTATTCCCCAACAGTGATATTCGCGGTGAAATTGTGCGCCTAAGCAACAGCTTAACGCCCATCACTAGCGCCCGTGATTACTCCTTAGAAGCGGAAAGCTTATTAGCGGAAGCCGTGGCCGCTGCCACCTTAATGAGCGGCAGTTTAAAATTTAATGGCCGTTTGAGCATCCAAGCCCAAGGCGATGGTGCTGTTAAACTGCTATTGGCAGAATGCAACCATAACAGCGAAATTCGCGCTTTAATCCAAACGAATGATGATGTGCCCGTACCCAACACAGCCACGCCTAGAGAATTGCTTGGCGATGGCGTGATGGCCATTACGATCCGCCCTGATCAAGGGCAAGATTACCAAGGCATGGTGCCCTTAGCAGGCGATTCGCTTGCGGCCTGCTTGGAGGATTATTTCACCCATTCCGAGCAATTACCCACGCGAATTTGGCTCGCTTCAGGCAATGGCCAAGCTGCAGGCTTAATGCTACAAGCCCTACCGCAACAAGTGGCCAGTGCTGAGGAAAACCAGCGCACTTGGGAGCACGTGGTGGCCCTAAGCGAAACCCTTTCCATGGAAGAATTGCTAGGCTTGCCTGTGGAAACCGTATTGCACCGATTATTTCACGAAGATCCACCCCAACTGCCCGAGGCACAACCTGTAAGCTTTGGTTGCACTTGTTCTCGAGAGCGTGTGGAACGCGCCCTGATCTCCCTTGGCGCCATTGAACTTCAGGAAATACTTGACGAACAAAACAACGCCGAAATACAGTGTGATTTTTGCGGTGAAAAACAAACCTTTGATGCTGTGGACCTCGCTGCATTAATTCATCGTTTAAAGGCGTAATCTCGCCTTAGCGTTTGGCTAACATTATCGCCTGCTCCACCTTCGAGAGCAGGCGAACATCCACTAACTATAACCATAATTAAGGATAGCCATGACCCAAGCAACACAACACATTAACCTTTCTCCTGCAGAACTCATTGAACATTCCCTTCAGCGCCGTGAAGGCCAACTAGCAGCCAATGGCGCCTTAGGGTGTCATACGGGCCATCGCACGGGCCGTTCCCCTAAGGATCGCTTTATTGTGGATGAGCCGAGCAGCAGCGCTCATATTCATTGGGGTGAAGTGAACCGCCCCCTATCGGAAGACACGTTCAATGCCCTTTGGGAGCGAGTGAGCCAATACCTTGCAGGTAAAGATCAATATATTTCCACCTTACATGTGGGGGCCGCAGAAGCTCACTATCTTCCCGTGAGAGTCACCACCGAAACCGCTTGGCATAACCTATTTGCCAACACCTTGTTTATTCGCCCGGAGGTCTATAATCCGGATCAAAGAGAAGCCTGGGAAGTACTACACGCAGCACACTTTGAATGCGTACCCGAGCGCGACGGCACCCATTCCGATGGCTGCGTAATCATTAATTTCGCCCAGCGCCGAGTACTCATTGCGGGCATGCGCTACGCCGGCGAGCTTAAGAAATCCATGTTTTCCGTACAAAACTACCTCTTGCCCGCTAAAGGGGTTTTACCCATGCATTGCTCCGCTAATGTGGGTAAAGAAGGTGATGTGGCACTCTTCTTTGGCTTATCCGGCACCGGCAAAACCACTCTATCCGCAGACCCAAATCGTTACCTTATTGGCGATGATGAGCACGGTTGGGGAGAAGGTGTGGTATTTAATATTGAAGGGGGCTGTTACGCTAAATGTATTGATTTATCCCAAGAAAACGAACCGGTGATTTGGGATGCCATTACCTTCGGCGCCGTGTTGGAAAATGTGGTACTGGATGAAAACCGTGTACCCGATTATACCGATACTGCGCTCACCCAAAACACACGAGCGGCTTACCCCTTAGAAAACGTGGAAAAACGCGTGCTCGAAAATCAAGCGGGAGAACCTAAACATGTGATCTTCCTCACCTGCGATTTAACCGGCGTGCTTCCTCCCGTGGCTCGTTTATCCCGAGAGGCGGCGGCGTATCACTTTTTAAGCGGCTACACCGCATTAGTGGGCTCCACAGAAATGGGATCAAGCGCCGGTATTCAAAGCACCTTTTCCACCTGTTTTGGCGCTCCCTTTTTTCCCCGCCGTGCAGGCGAATATGCTGAGTTACTTATGCAACGGGTGCAAGCCTTTGATGCCAAGGTGTATTTAGTAAACACCGGCTGGACAGGGGGCCCCTACGGAGAAGGAGAGCGCTTCAGTATTCCCACCACACGGGCGGTGATTAACGCCATTCTTTCAGGCGAGCTTGATGAAGCTGAAACGCAGCATCTGGATATTGTGAATCTGGATGTACCTAAGGCAGTCACGGGGGTGGATAGCCACCTATTGGTGCCACAAAACACGTGGGCCGATAAAGCGGCCTATGAAGCCAAGGCACGGGAACTGGCTGCTCAGTTTAATGACAACTTCATGAAAAAATACGCCGATGTGGATGAACGCATTCGCCAAGCAGGCCCGCAGGCGTAACTATAACTGTGCCACGAGCTGCCGTACCTTAGGCAAGAGGCGGCGGCTCACTGGCACTGTAACATCCACACCACGCAAACGTAAAAACGCCCCTTGCTCACCCACTTCCAAGGCCGCAATATAGGCTTTCGCCACCAAGGCGCTACGGTGCACACGCACCACGCGTTCGGCGAAACGTTTTTCCAGCTCCACTAAACTCTCGTCCAACAACAAACTGCCCTTGGAATGATAAGCCGTTACATATTTATGCT
The DNA here is from genome assembly GCA_937943665.1 of uncultured Alcanivoracaceae bacterium. Classification (GTDB taxonomy): domain Bacteria; phylum Pseudomonadota; class Gammaproteobacteria; order Pseudomonadales; family Alcanivoracaceae; genus CALEAR01. Next base: position 5,649 of record CALEAR010000096.1, on the reverse strand, counting down.
CTGCCACAAAACAGCGCACCTCCTGCACGGGCACCACTTCCACACCTTTGTGCGTACGCGCACTAATGCACTCGGGCACCTCCTCTGGGCGCACCCGTTGCAGAGCCTCCAATAAATCATCGCGGCTCACTGGCTTAAGAACATAATCCACCGCCTGCACGCGAAACGCCTCTAAGGCATGATCATCATAAGCGGTGCAAAATATTACCTTGGTGGGTAATTGGTGCTCTTTAATGGCGGCGGCGGTCTCTAAACCATCCATGGTGGGCATGCGAATATCCAGTAGTGCCACATCCACCGCCTTATCTTTACAAATTGCTAAGGCTTCGGCGCCATTACTTGCCTCATACACCTGCTGCACCGTATCCAATGCTTCTAGCCAACGCACTAGCCTCAAGCGAGCTAAAGCTTCATCATCACACACCAGTACTTGCATCTATCCTCCGTGCGGGCAACCACAATACAACTTCAAACAACCCCGCTTGTTCCGTGATCTTCATGCCCGCTTCATTACCATATAAAGCCTCCAAACGTGCACGGATATTGTCTAACGCCATGCGCTGTCCACTGGGGCTATCCCTATGGGTTTGGAGTACGGGGTTCAACACTTTTATCACTAACTTCCCCTTTTCCACCTTGATTTGCACCACAATTTCGCCACCTTTTTCCAAAGGTTGTATGCCGTGGTACACAGCGTTTTCTAACAAGGGTTGCAAGCACAACGCCGGCACTTGGTAATGTTCGGGAGCAACCCCTACATCCCAACGCCATTGCAACCGTTCCCCCATGCGCCATTGCTCCAAACGTCCATAGCGTTGGCACAACGCCAATTCCTTATGTAGAGAAATTTCTTTTTGATGATTCTCTAATGACATACGAAAAAGCTGGGCTAAATCCTCCACAGCTTGTTCGGCTCGTGGTGGATCCACATTGATCAAGGAAGCAATAATATTCATGCTATTGAATAAAAAATGAGGCCGAATACGTGCTTGTAGTGCTTGAATACGTGCTTCGGCCTGGGCCGCTTCCTGCCAACGCAACTCTGCTTGCAAATACCAATAACGCACCAACAACCCAGATACCAAGGCTGCCACCCCCACATGCTTTACCAACTGAGGAGGCCACCACTGCCAAGGGGCACCTTGAATGTAACCTTCCACATTTTGCGCCACCATGCTGATCACTAAAGTCACAAGGCTAATCAACAGCACAACCACCATCGCGGCCCACTGCGCCGAAAGTTTCCCCACCCCATTTTTACAGGCGCATAGTAAAGCTGCGCTCGTTAGCGCCACCCATTGCACAAATAAGGTCATACGGCCGAAATCTTGCCATTGAAATTGCGTCAACGACGCCGCCACCAAAGCAAAAACAAACACTATGATTTGTGCCACCAATATGACCATCAGCACAGCTTCAGGCTTACATAAATCCGGCACAAAGCGTTGGGATGTGGTTTGCATAATCAAGCCTTAAAAAAATGAACGCATACTGCTTCTTGTTATACCGCAACTCACACTACGAGGGCGAGCCAGAAGTGTTATACTGCACCCCATTTATCCATGGGTTCGGTTAGGATTGGTAAGTTATGGCACAACAGCAAAATAAACTATGGGGTGGTCGCTTCAGCGAATCCACCGATGAATTTGTACAAGCCTTCACCGCAAGCGTGACCTTTGATCAGCGCATGTATGCGCAGGATATCCAAGGTTCAAAAGCACACGCCACCATGTTGCAAGAAGTGGGCGTGCTCACTAAAGCAGAACGGGATGCCATTATCGAAGGTTTAGATACCATACAGAAAGAAATTGAAGCGGGTGAATTCCAATGGTCTGTGGCCCTTGAGGATGTGCACATGAACATTGAAGCCCGTTTAACCGAACTCATTGGCGAAGCAGGTAAAAAACTGCACACGGGCCGCAGCCGTAATGATCAAGTGGCCACCGATATTCGCCTATGGCTTCGCGATAACATTGATGCCATTGATGCACAGTTGTTGCGCCTACTTGAAGGCTTACTCAACTTGGCTGAGCAAGAAGCTGATACCATCATGCCTGGCTTCACCCATTTACAAACGGCCCAACCTGTGACTTTCGGCCACCATTTATTGGCTTGGTTTGAAATGCTATTGCGCGATCGGGAGCGCCTGGCCGATTGCCGCAAACGGGTGAACAAAATGCCTTTGGGTTCTGCTGCTTTAGCTGGCACCACCTTCCCCATTAACCGTGAGCGCACTTGCGAACTTTTAGGGTTTGATGGCATTTGTGAAAACTCCTTAGACGCCGTGAGTGATAGGGATTTTGCCATTGAGTTTTGTGCCTTAGCCGCCCTCACCATGACACACCTCTCCCGTATGAGCGAGGAGCTGGTGTTATGGACAAGCGCTCAGTTTGATTTTATTGAGTTACCTGATCGCTTCTGCACGGGCAGCTCCATTATGCCGCAAAAGAAAAACCCCGATGTGCCGGAACTTGTGCGCGGCAAAACTGGCCGAGTGAACGGTCACCTTATTAGCTTGTTAACCTTAATGAAGAGCCAACCCTTGGCCTACAACAAGGATAACCAAGAAGATAAAGAACCCTTGTTTGATGCGGTGGACACCCTGTATAACTCATTACGCGCCTTCGCTGATATGGTGCCAGCCATTACGCCTAAGCGCGAAGTGATGCGCGAAGCCGCTTTAAAGGGCTATTCCACTGCCACAGACTTAGCGGATTATTTAGTGCGCGCGGGGTTACCCTTCCGTGAAGCTCACGAAGTGGTGGGTAAATCCGTGGCCTATGGTATTCAACAGGGCAAAGATCTTAGCGAGCTTAGCCTAGAAGAGTTGCAGCAATTTCACAGCAGCATTCAAGAGGATGTGTTCCAAGTGCTAACCTTGGAAGGGTCTGTGAGTGCCCGCAACCATATTGGCGGCACCGCTCCTGAACAGGTAAGAAAAGCCGTTCAGCGCGCTCGCACTCGCTTATAATCCTAACTTCTTGCCAAGGAAGGCACGCACAAGCGGAGTCATTATGCCATATCGCATGCTTATATTATTGTTGGTCTCCGGCTTCTTGCTCGCCGCATGCGGGCAAAAAGGGCCTCTTTATTTCCCTGAAGAAGCCAGCCATTCACCCACTCCAACGCTTTACCATGGAACCACACATGACGCAGTTTAATTATCATAACGGCAAGCTTTTTGCTGAAGACATTGCAGTAGAGACTCTGGCAGAACAATTTGGCACTCCCTTGTATGTGTATTCTCGCCAGGCTTTAACATCTCACTATGATGCCTATCACCATGCTTTTGGCGAGCATCCCCATCAAATTTTTTATGCGGTGAAAGCCAATTCTAACTTAGGAGTACTCAGCGTACTTGCACAGCGTGGTGCCGGCTTTGATATTGTTTCCGGTGGGGAACTCACCCGTGTATTACGTGCTGGGGGCGATGCGGCTAAGGTGGTGTTTTCTGGCGTGGGAAAAACCGCTGAAGAAATGGAGCAAGCGCTTAGGGCAGGCATTCACTGCTTTAATGTGGAATCCCGTAGTGAGTTGCTGCTACTGAACCAGGTGGCGGGAAAGCTGCAGGTGCAGGCGCCCATTTCTATTCGTGTAAACCCCGATGTGGATGCTCGCACCCACCCTTATATCTCCACAGGCTTAAAAGAAAACAAGTTCGGCGTGGATATTACAGAAGCGCCAGCTCTGTATCAGGAGGCACATTCGCTTCCCCACATTCGTATTATTGGTGTGGATTGTCACATTGGTAGCCAGCTCACAGAGTTAGAGCCCTTTGAGGATGCCCTACAGCGTGTGCTTAAACTAATGGACACCTTAAAAGCTCAAGGCATTGAGTTTGAGCATCTAAACCTCGGGGGTGGCTTGGGGGTACGCTACCGTGATGAAGAAGTGCCCACCCCACAGGAGTATGTGGCACGTTTATTGCAGCACCTACCCAAGGATTTGCCCTTACACATTGAGCCTGGCCGCTCCATTGCTGCCAATGCAGGTATTTTTGTTACACGAGTTCTTTATACCAAATCCACCGATTCCCACCATTTTGCCATTGTGGATGGCGCCATGAATGATTTAATTCGGCCTAGCCTCTATTCCGCTTGGCAAAATATTATCCCCGCTACCCAACGACAAGATCTTGCTGCAAAGGTATGGGATGTGGTGGGCCCAGTGTGCGAAACGGGGGATTTTCTCGGCAAGGACCGAGAGCTCGCCTTACAGGAAGGCGATTTACTTGCGGTGTGTTCAGCGGGAGCTTATGGTTTTTCTATGGCTAGCAATTACAACACACGTAACCGTGCAGCAGAGGTGATTGTGGAGGGTAGCCAAGCTCATCTTGTGCGCCGCCGCGAAACCTATGAAGATCAGCTGCGTTTAGAAACACCCTTAACATAATAAGAAAAGGATTCACCATGGGCTTTTTATCTCGCCATCGCAAGCGCATTCTCATTGCGCTTGCTGCACTTTATGGCTTTTATCTTGTGGCCTTAGGCCTAGTGGCACCCGCCATTATAAAACATGTGGTGCCTCAGGAGTTATCCGCTCTCTTAAACCGTGATGTGAGCGTGGAAAAATTCCGCATTAACCCCTTCACGCTATCGGTGACAGTGGAGGATTTTCTCATAGAAAGCCATGGTGAAACCCCGCTATTTCACTTTGATCGATTCCACGCTAATTTTGAGCTCAGCTCCCTTTGGCGTCGCAGCCTACACTTTAAACTTATTGAACTCATTGGTCCTCAAACTGCCATTGAGCAATTAAGTAAAGGCAAGTTCGATATTGACGATATTTTAGCCCTGGCAGAAGCGGATGAGGACGACCCCTTAGAGGAAGAAGAACTGCAGATACCAGCCTTCTCTGTGGAGCATTTATCCATTGAAGATGCGGGCTTCAAAATTACAGACCATAGCCGCGAAGGGTCACCACAATTACACATTACGCCTGTTTCTTTTGATATTGAGCACCTTAGCACTCAGCCCACAGAGGAAGGGGGCAACCATTACGAATTCCATGCCGCTGGCCCCAGTGGTGGTACTCTGACTTGGACAGGACAACTCACATTTGCCCCTCTCGCCCTTGAAGGTACCCTTTCCTTGGAGCAGCTCACCCTTAGCCCCTTTGCAGAATTCTTTAACGAGTTTGTGGCTGCAGAATTAGCATCAGGCGAACTTAACTTAAACCATCAGTACCGTTTTAGCTTTGATGATGAAGTGCGTCTCACCCTAACGGATGGCCACCTAGCGCTTAACAATATTGTATTGCTCGATGGCCAAGGCGAAGAGGCAGAAAACACCTTATTAACCCTGAAATCCCTCACCTTAGAAGCTTTTAGCCTCGATACCATTGAAAGCAAAATTTATGCCGACTCCCTCATTCTCGAGGAACCTCAGGTACTAGCGGATTTAATGGAAGATGGCAAAATCAATTGGTTAGAAGCCGTTTCCCCCATTGAGCACACTGTGCCCGAAGCGGAAAGCGTCGAGCAAGCCACCAATGAGGAGGTTGAAAGCCACGCAGCTAGCCCTGAAGCCAATCAAGAAGACACCGATAACACACAAGAGAAAGCCTCTGAAAGCCCCGAGCCTGAACAAGATATGGCCGAAGAGGAAGCCCCTGAGAACAATGATGAGGCAACAGACAACACAGAGAGTG
>CALEAR010000095.1 GCA_937943665.1 uncultured Alcanivoracaceae bacterium | reverse complement strand
GAGGCGCCAATAAGTAAGGCATAGCATAGTAATAGGGGGAAAGCATGGGCTAAGCTCAGGCTTAAACACTGGGTGAAGGAGGCGGCCTGACCTTTATTTAATGCCCCCATTTGTGCAATTAAGGTACCTGAAGCCAATGGGTATAAAAGTGCCAATAGCACCAAGGTGGGCCAATTAATAAAGAGGGTGTCTTCTTGTAAATCCAAGGGTGCGCCAAGGCCTAATTGTAGGCCGTAGCCCACAAAGGCAAAGGGCAGTACCACCAGTAGTAGTGCGGTGAGGCCATAACGCCAAAAACGAAAAACTTCCGTAAGACGCTCATTGAGCATGGTTTTCTCCATTTAAACAGGCATCAATCTTTTCTAGTACGGGGCATAAATGTAACGCTTCGGGTTGGTCTTTCCAAAGTTCCGCCGCCAAGGGGGCCACTTGGCTACCTTGGGGAAGAGGGCGTTGCGCCTCTAACAATGCCCGTAAGCGGGCAACAAACACCCATTGCAACCATTCTGCAAAGCTCATGGTATCTACACAGAAAGGTTGTGTACTCAAAAAGGCTTCGGGTGCGGGAGGCTCAGAACGCCAAAGATGACACCGTTTTAGGGCCTGTTCAAGTTGCAATAATAAATGATGTAGGGCTTCAGCTTGTTGGCTCATGAGGGGTAAAGTTCTCGTTGATGACGCTAGGAAGTTGATGCAAATGCTGCACCTTATACATGGGTTTCGCTAAGTGTTGGGGCCATGGGGCTTGAATAACATTCGCCCAAATGGTGCGCAGCCCACAGGCTTGGGCCGCTGCTATATCCTCTTCGGGGTGGTCTCCAATATGAATGCATTGCTCTGCCCTTAGGTGCTGATCCGCCAACATGTGTTGGAAAATTCTCACATCGGGCTTGGTGTAGCCCACTTTTTCCGCCGTGTATTGTTGAGCGAATATATGGCCAAGGCCAATGCGTTGTAAATCAGCATTGCCGTTGGTAATGGCCACCAAACGAAAGCGGCGGCTGAGTTGCTTCAGCACCTCAATGGCCTGTGGGAAAAAGTTTACCTGGTTGCGTGCGGCAATAAAATGAGCGAAGCCCGCTTCGGCGGCTTGCTGAGCCTGTGCCTCTGTGTAACCTGCCTGCATAAAGCCTGTTTTTAATATTTTCAGGCGCAGGGCAGTGGGCTGATCCTTTAGGTGAGGCCTATGGGCTACTACCTGTTTCCGCAGCGCCAGAAAGCTTGAGGGTTGCAGCTGGAGCTCTCTAGCCTCTGGATGTTGTTGCTTAAGCCATGATTGCAGCGCCCGTTCAGCGCGGCTAATAACGGTTTTTGTGGGCCAAAGGGTGTTATCTAAATCAAAGCTGATTAAAGAAATAGAGGGTTTAGTCATCTTTGCGTTTTGCCCTTGGGTGGGCCTGATCATAGGCTTGGGCTAAGTATTGAAAATCCAAATGTGTGTAAATTTGAGTGGTGGCAAGATCCGCATGGCCTAAAAGCTCTTGCAGGGCACGCATATCGCCACTGGCTTCTAACATATGGC
>CALEAR010000094.1 GCA_937943665.1 uncultured Alcanivoracaceae bacterium | reverse complement strand
AGGCGGTATAATCAAAATCCCAAGGCCTTCCTTGCCAATGAATATCCCATTGGCTGCTAGCTTCTTTACTTTCGATAAAAGATGCTAGCCCCAATTCGCGAAACAGCCTTCCTAAATCTTGACTTTCCACTGTGGCTTCAAGATGCGTGCGGGAAGACTCCCCCTGCTGCTGCCACTCCATGCGACCAAGCAGGGTATTATCATGCCAACGTCCCTGCAAGGCATCAAAAAGCACACCCTGCGTTGTGGGGCGCAATTGTGCCTGCCAGCGGCCCAAATAGTTATCTTTCCATAACAGACGATTAATACGTACATCTGCCACCGGTAACTGTGTGGGCAACAGCGCCACTGGTGATGCGTTGGCTTTTGGCCAAGCGGTTGAAAAAGGCCAACGGATCTCATCAATGTGCAAGGTTAATGGCCTGTGCCCACGGGGCTGATATCCCTTGGGCACCCATAACTCCCCGGTGAGCCCTTGGCTGCTCATGTGCAGTTGCCAAGCCTCGGCTTCCTCCAATAAGCGCAACTCTCCTTTGCCCACATTGCCCATTTGGCCTAAGGCGATGTCTTCGGCTTGTAGCGCCAATTGCAGGCGCGGCCATGTTTCCGCCACATCAGGAGACACAGAATGAGACAGTTTTTCATACCAGCCTTGAACATCCAGTGTGGCCACCTGCCCTGTAATGGCAAAACCTTGACTCGGCAAACCGGCTTTCCCTGGGCCAAAGTTTACCAAGCCTCTGGTGAGTTGTTCCCCAGTGAACTCCAACTCACTGTGGAGCAGATCACTGCGTATCCGCAGGTGCTGGCCTTTGGCAGTGGGTTCCCAAGCCAAGGTGAGGGGTAGTTTTTCTTTGCTCGCTTTTTGTAAAGGCGCTGGGAAATCCAGAGTCACCCCTTGTAAATCTGAATACACTTGCCACGCCACATTGTTTTCACCGGTACGCGGAATATGCAAAGAGAACAAATAGCCCGTTTCGCCCCAGAGGTTATTCTCTAGCCAAGGCAGGGACTGCCACTGGCGTAATGCCTTCATGGGCATAACCCCGCTCACCACCACTTGGGTGCTTTTCTTGCCACTGGTAATACGACCTGTAATAAGTTGATCAAATAAACGCCCTGTGAATTGAGGAATTTGCAACCCCTCATGCAAGGAAAAAGTGGCCTCTCCTGTAAGTCCTGTGGCTGCTAATTTCAATGGCTCGGACACATAATCCAATTGCGAAAAGCGAGTATCCACCTCCACCGCCAAGGGCGCAGCCTTAGGCGCCAAGGGTATGTTTAAGGTGAGTTGGCCCTGGGCCTTACCCGATTGCACTTGCCATTGTTTCAGCCCTTCGGGCACTTGCTCCCTTAAAGGAGTTTGGGTGAACAATTGTTCCAAGGCCTCTGCCTCTCCGGAAAAATGGCCCTTGGCCACCAACTGTGTTCGTTCAGGGTCGGGGATAATGGTAAAAGCAGCTTGATGGATATCCTGCCCCAAATAGTGAGCGGCCAAATTACGCCCCCGCACGGCTGGCCCATCAAGGCTAACCTCCCCTGAAATTTGAGTCATATTGGGCCAGTGAGGGGCTAAGTGCAGCTCAGCATTATGTGCAGAGAACGCCATTAAAAAACGGCGTTGCCAAGGTTGCTTTGGATCCGGTTGAGTGCTGCCCTCATATAAAAAACGCCCTCGTTCCACTTCTCCCCCCACGAAGGCCTGCGCTAACCACTGGCGCGCCGTCTCAGGTATTTTTTGTAGAGGAATATATGCCGCTGCACGGCTAATGCGGCCCTGCGTCACCTCACCACGTAGTTGCAAATGAGGCGTTTCTCCCTTTGGCCAATGGAGTTTCAGAAGAGCCTCGCCAATGGCATCATCATTACGCAGCTGTATCTTGTTGGAGCTTAGCCACAGTGCATTATCCTGCTGTTGCCAGTGCAAATCTCCTTTCACTTGGGCTGCTAATGGTTCCTCAAACAAGGTGGGCAATCCCAACTCAAGCTCCGTGGAAAGTAAACGCAATACTCCTGCTTCAGGCGTTGCTCTCAACCACCCAGATAGCCCCGCCACTTGCGCTTTATCTCCTTTTTGGCCGAGAGCTACCTCTTGAAGTTGGGCACTGGCTGCTTGCCACTGTTTACCTTCGCCCGCAGCATGCACTGCCACACATTCA
>CALEAR010000093.1 GCA_937943665.1 uncultured Alcanivoracaceae bacterium | reverse complement strand
CCGGTTTCGTATTTAGGTGAGAAAATGGCAATAAGCTCTAGCGCGCCCGATATCGACAGCTCTCAAGGCGCTGTGCCACGCCATGTGGCAATTATTATGGATGGCAATAACCGTTGGGCACGTGGGCGAGGCTTGCCCGGTGCAGAAGGGCACAAAGCCGGCGAGCAAGCGGTACAAGCCACCATTGAAGCGTGCGCAGAACAAGGGGTGGAAGTGCTCACCCTATTTGCTTTTAGCTCGGAAAACTGGCGGCGGCCCGAGGAAGAAGTGCAGCATTTAATGTCGCTTTTTCTGCGAGCCTTGCAGCAACGGGTTTCAGAGCTGCACGAAAATAACGTGCGTTTGCGCTTTATTGGCCACCGAGAAGCGTTTTCCTCCTCCTTACAAACAGGTATGGCAGAGGCTGAAGCGCTCACCGCAGAAAACACGGGCCTTACCGTGGTGGTGGCGGTGAATTATGGTGGTCAGTGGGATATTGCAGAGGCAGCACGCCAAGTGGCGGCGCAAGTGCAAGCGGGCAGTATCAAAGCCAAGGATATTTCGGATCAGTATTTCTCTCAGTTTCTTCAATTAGCCGATCTTCCCCCTGTGGATTTACTCATACGCACCGGCGGTGAATATCGCATTAGCAACTTCCTATTATGGCAGCTTGCCTATAGCGAGCTTTATTTTTCCCCCGTACTATGGCCTGACTTCACTGGCCAAACCCTTGCGCAAGCCATCACTGATTATCAAGGCCGGCAGCGTCGCTTTGGCCGTAGTGGTGTAGAGGTTGCCCGGTTGGCGCAACAGAAGGACAAAACAACATGCTAAAACAACGTGTGATTACCGCCGTGGTATTGGTGGCCATTGTGCTTGGCGCCCTTTTTGGATTAGCCCGCGATGCCTTTGCTTTAGTGGCTGCTATCTTCTTTTTGGCGGCGGCATGGGAATGGTCTGCGTGGATTGGCAAAGCCACAACAGCGGGGCGCATTGGGTGGCTTGCAGTGGTGGCGGCGCTAATGTGGGGTATGGAGCATTGGCAATTGGCCCATTGGTTAACGGGTGCGCCTTTGTTTTGGCTCTGCGCCCTCGTGTTGGTGGTGCGTTTTCCCAAAGGCACTGCAGCATGGGGCAATGCGCCAGTTATGGCAGTGCTGGGGGCATTAGTGTTGGTG
>CALEAR010000092.1 GCA_937943665.1 uncultured Alcanivoracaceae bacterium | reverse complement strand
CAACCGTGCACACATCACAAACTCCCACCCCTAAATCGGTAATATAAAGCGCATCGTAATAGCAAAAGGATGCGCTATGTACCACATTACCCATCATGGAGCCGTGGATGGGGTAACCGGCTCCTGTCATCAGCTTACCTTACACAATGGCGCGGGCTTATTGGTGGATTGTGGCCTGTTTCAAGGGGCCGAGGTTTCTGCCACTACTCCCTCACAAGACCCGTTAGAAAAGCACCGCATTAGCTTTCCTGTGGAAAACCTTCACGCCCTGGTTATTACCCATTGCCATGTGGATCACGTGGGGCGTATTCCTTATTTGTTGGCCGCTGGTTTTAAGGGGCCCATTTATGCCACCGAGGCCAGTGCTCAGCTGCTGCCACTGGTGTTAGAAGATGCCATGAAGGTGGGCCTCACCCGTAATGAGGGGCTCATTGCCCCTGTGCTCGAACTCATTCAACAGCGTTTGGTGGCGGTGCCTTATAAAACCTGGGCGCATATTCCCATGGGTGAGCAGGGCACCTTGCCGGTGAAGTTTCACCCAGCGGGGCATATTTTGGGCTCGGCGTTTGTGGAGTTTCGTTTGCCTTATGCCACCGCCACCCATAAGGATACGCGCTTGGTGTTTTCTGGGGATTTGGGCGCGCCTCATACGCCCTTGTTGCCGGCGCCTAAGCCCCTTTATCGGTGCGATGATTTGGTGCTAGAAAGCACCTACGGGCATCAGCGGCACAGCCAAAGGGCCACGCGGCGGCAGCAGTTGGCGCGGGTGATTGGGGAGGCCTTTGAAGATAAGGGCACCATTTTAATTCCTGCTTTTTCCATTGGCCGCACCCAAGAGCTGTTGTATGAAATAGAGGAAATTATTCACAGTGCGGCCTTAAACCCTGCCTTGGCCAAGCTGGGTTTAAGCTGGGAGCGCATAGATGTGATTGTGGATTCCCCCCTAGCGGCCCAGTTCACCCAGCAGTATCGCAAGCTTAAAAACCTATGGGATAAAGAGGCCAAGCGTAAGGTGCGCGCTGGGAGGCACCCGTTGAGTTTTGAGCAGCTCCTAACCATTGAAGGCCACCAAGAGCACTTGCAAACCGTAGAATACCTCCGCCACACGGGGCGCCCCGCCATTGTTATTGCCGCCAGTGGCATGTGCGCGGGCGGGCGCATAATGAACTACCTTAAAGCCCTGATAGAGGATGAACGCACCGATATTGTGTTTGTGGGGTATCAAGCCGCTGGCACCCCAGGGCGAGATATCCAAACCTATGGGCCACGCAAAGGCTATGTAATGCTAGAAGGAAAGCGTTACAACATTCGGGCGGATGTGTTCACCCTTAGCGGTTACAGCGCCCATGGGGATCAGCAAGATCTGGTGAATTTTGTAAAGCGCATGCGCCACAAGCCCGCGCGCATTCGTTTGGTGCACGGGGAGCAGCACGCAAAACAAGCGTTAAAGCAAGCCCTGGAGCAGGTGCCCGGTGTGGGGCAGGTGAGTTATTAGGCGTTTGCAGGGTTGGCTGGAGCGGGCCTTCCTAGCGGATTATTAGGGCCTGTTGTAGCATTAGCCCCCCAATGTTGAAAGAGTGGCTTGTTGTGCCTAGGGGCTAAGATGAGAAAAATTATTGGATGCTTGTTGGGGGTGTTGTTGGGTCCAGGTATCACGTGGGCGTTGGAGCCACCAACGTTTTCCCATGAATCAGGGGTAGATCGGAAGAGCGTCGTGTAGGGAAAGAGTGTAGATCTCGG
>CALEAR010000091.1 GCA_937943665.1 uncultured Alcanivoracaceae bacterium | reverse complement strand
TCCATCAAGCACACCCACTGTGCTTAAACCTGTATTAGCCATCAAAGCGCTTTCCTACAGCCAATAATTCGCCGTGCCCGTTTAACACCTCTTGGGCACTAAGGCGTTTTTTGCCGGGCAGTTGTAATTGCTGAAGCAATAAACTGCCTTCACCGCAAGCCACTTCAATGCCCTGGGCGCTGGCATGTAAAATTTCTCCAGGAGCGCCTTGCCCTGTTTGTGCACTGGCCTCCCAAATACGCAGGGTTTGGCCCGCTAGCTGTGCCCATGCCACAGGCCAAGGGTTAAAGGCGCGAACCTGACGAGCGAGTACTTGAGCACTTGCGTGCCAATCCAGTGCACCTTCTGACTTGGTGAGTTTATGAGCATAGGTGGCTTGGCTATCCTCTTGAGCCTCTTGGTGGGCAAGGTAATACTCCAGGTTATCTAGCACCTTCACTAGGGCCTGCGCCCCTTGTTCAGCCACCCGTTGGTAAAGCGAGCCGCCTGTATCTTCCGCGGTAATGGGGGTGCTTACTTTATATAGCATGGGGCCCGTATCTAGCCCCTCATCCATAAGCATAATGGTGGCACCGGTTTCTTCATCACCCGCTTGTATAGCACGGTGAATGGGGGCCGCTCCGCGCCAACGAGGCAACAAGGAGCCATGCACATTCAAGCAACCATATTGAGGGATGGCCAACACCTCTGGCGGAATAATTAAACCATAGGCCACCACCACCAACACATCAGGTTGTAATGCCTTGAGCTGCTCCACTGCTTTAGGATCACGCAAACTCTGCGGCTGCCACACTGGTATATTGTTATCTAAAGCGAGTTGCTTGGTGTCACTGAACACTAGTTTCTTACCGCGCCCTTGTGGTCTATCGGGCTGAGTCAACACTTGAATAACTTGATGTTGGCTGTGGATTAGCGCTTGCAAACTTATAGCGGCAAAATCCGGTGTGCCAGCAAACACCACACGTAAGGAAGACAAAGAATCAAACTCCTAAGTTAAACTTTTTGACGTTGCTGTTTTTCAATGCGCTTGCGAATACGGTTGCGCTTTAAGCGTGAAATGTGATCTACAAATAACTTTCCATCCAAGTGATCCACTTCATGCTGCAAGCAAGTGGCAAGCAAGCCTTCGCACTCCATTTCAAAGGGCTCGCCCTGTTCGTTTAATGCTTTCACATGCACACGCTCTGGCCTTTCTACGGTTTCATAAAAGCCAGGCACCGATAAGCAACCTTCTTCATAAGTATTTAGCGTATCGGTAAGAGGGG
>CALEAR010000090.1 GCA_937943665.1 uncultured Alcanivoracaceae bacterium | reverse complement strand
GGTGAATCGCCAATATGGCGCTGAGTTTGCTTCTGAAAAGGCGCTGTTAGATTCCGATAATGTTTCCCCCGAAACGGCTAGCCACATAGGCCAAGTGGCCGGTGCCGATCTGATGCTTGTGGGGCGCATTCAACAGTTTGAGCACCCACCGCAGGCACGTCGAGAGTTTTATGGCGCAAAAATCAATCAAGGTTTAGTGCGTCTAGAGGTGGCCTATCAACTGATTGAAGTGGCCACGCAACGTATTTTATGGACAGATGTGGCACGAGTGGATGCGCGTCTCATTGATAGAGATGACACCATTGATGTGATGTACGTTAAAGCAGCTGAACGCATTGCCGGCGACACAGTGGCCACCACTTATCCCATTAAAGTGTTAGATATTGTGTCTCCCGAGCAGATTTACCTTACTCAGGGCGGGCGTCTTGTAAAGCCAGGCCAGCAATATCGTGCCCATGGCCTTAACCGCCAAGCTACGGATCCCGTCACAGGCCAAAAACGCCAGTTGCCTGGCGCCACCATAGGCACCCTAGAAATCACTGATTCGTACTCTGATTACAGCGTGGCCAAATGGCTCAGTGGTAATAGCCAGCGTTTGAACGCTGATACGGTACTCCTCCCACTGAACAAGCAAGAGGCAAGCACACCACCCCGTCGTGAAACGCCAGGCTCCTCCGAAGCTCCACTAAAGTGGTAACCCCTCAAAAAAAGCACCGATGCCATATTAGCATCGGTGCTTTTTCTCTACCTTAGAATACCTTTAGCCCTTAATCTGTCGTAATAGCTCAATGGCTTCCTCTTGGTTCATATAACGAGGCACAGCATAAGTGAACCGTGCTTCCGCACGTGCATTGCGCGCAATTTGTTCAAAGTGCCTTTCTTCCAACTGAGGCGGGTGCTTAGGAAAGCCAAAGGCTTCATTCATAGCAATAATTTTATCAATCAAAGCCTGCGCCGCTGTGTCATCGTTAGCACTTTGGCTTAGGCCACAATGGCGGGCCATTTTTGCCATGCGATGCTTCGCCTGTTCAAAAGAAAACTGCAGCACATAGGGCATCACAATGGCATTGGCTAGCCCATGTGGTAACTGATACAAGGCCCCCAAGTTATGGGCGATGGCATGAATATACCCCACACCCGCACGGGTAAATGCCATACCCGCCAAATTCGATGCCTTTGCCATATTTTGGCGCACGTTTAAGTTATCTCCCTGCTGCACCGCCCGCTCAAGATTATTAAACACCAGTTTAGCCGCTGCTAGTGCTTGTTCATCGGTGGTGGCAGTGGGAATATGAGATAAGTACGCCTCCACCGCATGGGTAAGAGCATCCATCCCTGTGGCCGCTGTAATAGCCGGTGGTAGCCCCTTCATTATTTCACCATCTAAGGCTGCTGCAGTGGGCATAATGCGGTGATCAATCACCGCTAGCTTTTCCTGTGCCTCGGTATCAGTAACCACCGCCGCTATGGTAACTTCAGACCCCGTACCGGCTGTGGTGGGCACCACATAAAGCGGCAACATGCCCTTTTCCACATGGAATAGCCCTGTCATTTTAATCACAGGTTTATTATTTAATGCGCGCGCAGCAATTAACTTAGCGCCATCAATCACAGAGCCACCGCCCACCGCTAACACAGCATCCGCTTCCACCTCCTTCAGCTTGGCCACCCCTACCTCAATTTGAGCCACGGTGGGATCGGGCAAAATTCCATCGTAAGTGCTAAGGGGTATTTTGAGTGCCTTAGCCTGCTCATACAGGGGTTCAAGCAACCCCAATTCCAACAATCCCTTATCCGTTACCAAGAGCACGTGCCGATATTGTTCTTTCGCCATATGGGCTAACAGTTCCCTTGTTGCACCAGCGCCTG
>CALEAR010000089.1 GCA_937943665.1 uncultured Alcanivoracaceae bacterium | reverse complement strand
AAATGGTGAGATAAATATAAATGGGGTGTTGGGTCCAAATCACGGGGAAGTTACCTAACAACATATCCCGTACTGTGCCACCCCCAAGAGCGGTGACGAAGGCAATTAATGCCACGCCAAAAATATCCATATTGCGGCGGCCCGCAGCCAATGCACCGGACATGGCCTCAGCGGTGATGGCGATCATAAAGATATAGTTCAGCATCTATTCTGCTCCTATATGCTAAAATGCCGCTCCCGCTGTCCTTGGTACCTGAGAGTTTATGCGAAATCGCTTGCCCCTTCGGTGGGTTGCCATGCAACCTCTCTCCAGACGGCTTAATATTGTGATCGCAGTGCTGGGCCTGAGCGATTATGGGAGTTTGCGCCTTCGGCGGAGGAAACCTCACTCTCCTGCGATAACAGGCGATTATACAAATAACACACAAAGGTGCTACTTTTAGCGGTAGAGCAGGTAATACATTAGAAGAAAGAGACATTTCATGGCATCAAATACTTGGATTTCGGATTTCCAATGGCCTGAGCCTGAGGATGAACAAGACCGCGAGCTACTTAATAAAGTGCGTATTCGAGGCTGGACAGCCTTACATGTGGAGGGGGAGCTAGGCAGGCCGGCTTACTATTTCACCACAGGGCATTATTTGCATTATGGCCAGCCAGAGGTGCTGATTATGGGGGCGCCTAAAGAGGTGGCCGAACAGTTGCTCATACGGGTAGCACTGCATATGCGAGGGCCCTTTCCGCCGTTAGAAGTGGGGCGTAAGTACGATTACTTTTGCGAAGATCTAAGTGTGGCGTTGCTGCCCGTATCCATTGGTTTTTATAACGAATACTTAGGGTTTAATAATTGGTTTTATGGCAGCTTAGATCACGTGTATCCGGCGGTGCAGTTGGTGTGGTCCGATATGGAGGGGAACTTGCCTTGGCAAGAGGGGTACGATAAACGCTTTCATCGGTTGCAGCCCTTATTGGGGGATGAAAGCTGGCGACGTTTACACTAGTGCCAAGGTTAAGAACCAATTCAATAAACTTTACTGCCATTGGCCCTATAATCGCTATTTTATGGCCATGCAAGGGGTGAATCTTGAGCATGTATCAACGCAAAGTCTTTATTAGCACCGCTAGTGAGGGCCTCATTTACGCTCGTTATGAGCTGTTGGTGGGGGTGCTCAATAGTGGGTTAACCCCCGTGGGCATTGATCTTGCTCGCTGTGAAAGCGATGCCACTTGGGCTGAGGTACAAAAAGCCATTAATGAGGCGGATTACTATGTGGTACTGCTTGGGGGGGAGTACGGCGCCTTATCGCCCATTGGGCTTTCTCATGCGCACCGAGAGTTTGTGTATGCCTCCACCAAGAACAAACCCATTTTAGCGTTGATTCATGAACAGCCACATTTGCTGCCTGAAGGGTTAAAGGAAGAAACCCGTGAGGGTAAGGTGCGTTTTTTGGATTTTCGCCGTTTGGTGGAAACCAAAGCCACCCCGTGTTATTGGCGGCAATATCAAGATTTAAGCGTGATGCTACCAGAGGTTTTGCCGCGCTGGATGCGTCGTTTTTCGGCGGTATCGGAAGACATCACAGCCCCCATGGCCCCCAATGGCGGGGAGCAGGAGTTGCTGCAAGAAATTAAACGTTTGCGCTTGCGAGTGCAGGAGCTAGAAGAGGAGCGCAGATCCCACAGCCCACACGTGCAAGTGCCCATTGAGTGGTTAGCCAAGGGCAGTGATCCGGTGCGGCTTGGCTTTCAGTGCCATGTGTATGTGGGCGGGGATTGCAAACTCAGCTCCATGGCCACGGA
>CALEAR010000088.1 GCA_937943665.1 uncultured Alcanivoracaceae bacterium | reverse complement strand
CTCCACCATGCGGCGGCCTGCACTCAGGAACAGTTGCTCGCGATCGGCGTGCGTCGCCACCACGGTGCCGTTGCCAGGCAGGGACAGACCCAGCGCCTCGGTCAGGCAGTTCATGGAGTTGGCGGTGAACATGCCCGAGCAGGAACCGCAAGTGGGGCAAGCGCTGCGCTCGTACTCAGCCACTTGCTCATCGGTGGCATTATCGTCAGCGGCAATCACCATGGCATCCACTAGGTCTAGCTTGTTTTCAGCCAACGCTGTTTTACCTGCCTCCATGGGGCCGCCGGAAACAAACACCACAGGAATATTTAAACGCAGGGCCGCGAGCAGCATGCCAGGGGTAATTTTATCGCAGTTAGAAATACACACGATGGCATCCGCACAGTGAGCATTCACCATGTACTCAATGCTATCGGCAATAATTTCACGGCTTGGTAGGGAATACAGCATACCATCGTGGCCCATGGCAATACCGTCATCCACCGCAATGGTATTGAATTCCTTTGCCACGCCACCTGCCTGCTCGATTTCCCGTGCCACCAGTTGGCCGAGGTCCTTCAAGTGCACATGGCCAGGTACAAACTGTGTGAAGGAGTTAGCAATGGCGATGATGGGTTTACCAAAATCATCATCTTTCATGCCAGTGGCGCGCCATAGGGCACGGGCACCTGCCATGTTACGGCCGTGAGTGGAAGTTTTGGAACGATAATTAGCCATGAACAACCTCAAAGAGTTTTACGAAAGACTTTAGAGTTACGTTGAAAGTTATACAGCGCTTGGCGATCCCCAGGGAGCGCCGAAACTGGCACAGGCTCAAACCCTTGCTGCATAAACCAGTGTGCTGTTTGAGTGGTGAGCGTGAACAGGGACTGCATCCCTAAGGCGCGGGCCTTTTTTTCCACATAGGTTAAAAGGGTATGCCCGCGTTTGCCATTGCGATAATGGGGATGAATGGCCACGCAAGCCACTTCCCCCGCGGTGTTGTTTGCCAGAGGATACAGGGCAGCACAGCCTAATACCATGCCATCGCGCTCCAGGATGGAAAACTGGTTGATTTCTTGCTCTAAACGCTCACGGGAGCGCCGCACTAGAATGCCGGCTTCTTCTAAGGGGCGAATGAGTTCTAAGATGCCACCCACATCGTGAATAGTGGCTTGGCGCAGCGTTTCAAAGCTTTGTTGGCTCACCAAGGTGCCGCAGCCATCGTGGGTAAATAGCTCTTGCAATAGCCCGCCCTCAATGTGGTAATCCACAAGATGGGCGCGTGCTACCCCGTTTTCAGTGGCGCGGCTTGCTGCCAACAGTTGTTCTTGGGCGGCGGCATCCTCTAAGGGCCAGGCTTTGGCTTGCTCACTAGTGAGCTCACGCACCAATTGCTCAGCGGCATCCCGT
>CALEAR010000087.1 GCA_937943665.1 uncultured Alcanivoracaceae bacterium | reverse complement strand
GATGATCTAAACGGGATTGTTCCACGCTTTCACGCAATTGTTTGCCTGGCTTGAAGTGGGGAACATAACGACCGGCAAGATCCACAGACTCACCCGTACGAGGGTTACGACCCACACGGGGGGCACGGTAATTCAGGGAAAAGCTGCCAAAACCACGGATTTCAATACGCCCGCCTGAGGCTAAGGTTTCAGACATGGTATCCACAATGGTTTTTACGGCGATTTCAACATCTTTTGGGGTTAGATGGGGTTGGCGCTCATAGATGCGCTCTATTAGATTTGATTTATTTACAGCCATGCTAACTCTCCTCTTGGCCGCCTGGCCACGAGCCGCACCCTAGGGTACGGCTCGAGGAGGAACAGCCTTTTATTCGTTACCTTCCATTTGTGCCTTAATGAGGTCACCAATGGTTTTCGGTGCTTGGCTATCTTCCTGCTTGAGGCCTTCAAGCGCTTCACGCTCTTCATCGGCATCCTTCGCACGGATAGATACGTTAATGCTACGAGACTTGCGATCGATGGCAATGATCTTAACTTCCACCTCTTCGCCTTCTTTTAGCACAGTGCTGGCATCTTCCACGCGATCACGGCTAATTTCGCTAACACGTAGATAGCCTTCCACATTCTCAGCAAGCTCTACCACAGCGCCTTTGGCATCCACTTCTTTGATGGTGCCTGTCACCACGCTGTTGCGCTCATTAGCAGCAACATACTGAGCAAACGGATCATCTGTCAACTGTTTGATTCCTAAGGAGATGCGCTCACGCTCTGCATCCACAGAAAGAATCACAGTTTCGATCTCATCACCACGGTTGAATTTACGTACTGCTTCTTCACCGGGCTCATCCCAAGAAATGTCAGAAAGGTGCACCAAACCATCAATGCCGCCTTCTAAGCCAATGAAGATACCGAAATCGGTGATGGATTTGATCTTACCAGTGATGCGATCACCTTTGCTGTATTTCTCATCAAAGGCATCCCAGGGGTTCTCCTGGCACTGTTTGATACCAAGGGAAATACGACGACGTACTTCATCGATATCAAGGATCATCACTTCCACTTCATCGCCAATGGCTACTACCTTGGAAGGATGGATGTTCTTGTTGGTCCAATCCATTTCAGAAACGTGAACCAAACCTTCCACACCTTCTTCGATTTCAGCAAAGCAACCGTAATCGGTGAGGTTGGTTACGCGTGCCTGAACGCGAGTACCCTCTGGGTAACGGGCCACAATATCGTGCCATGGATCTTCGCCAAGCTGCTTCAGACCCAAGGAAACACGCATTTTCTCGCGATCAAACTTCAATACTTTAACTTCAATTTCTTGGCCCACTTCCACGATTTCGCTTGGGTGCTTAATGCGACGCCATGCCATATCGGTAATGTGAAGCA
>CALEAR010000086.1 GCA_937943665.1 uncultured Alcanivoracaceae bacterium | reverse complement strand
GTTTCCACAGATGGTTGGCGTGCCTCTGATAAGTTACCAAGCCATGATAAACGCAACATTAGGGTGGCAAAGGGCAACACGCTTGTGGAATTTAAGCCAAGTACTTTGCCTGATGTGTTCCGTGAGGCGTTAAGCAAGCAGCCGCCCGGTCGTAAGGGGAATCAAACCTCTACGTTGGCCGAACATGTTAATTATTTGCGTGGCGATCAAAGCTTAGAAACTTCCAAGCCAGATATGTTTAGGCCGCGAAACAGTGTGCTGGGCGATATGCTAGGCTCATCTCCTGCCTTCGTGAAGGGGCCAAAATATATTACACAGGTGGCGAATCGGATCGATCCAGGTTATGAAAACTTGGTGAATAAGGCTGAATCACGGGCTCCTATGATTTCTGTGGGAGCTAATGATGGCATGTTGCATGCCTTTAATGCGGATACAGGGGAAGAAACCTTTGCCTTTATTCCCACCGCAGTGAGCGATAAGTTACTTGAATTACTCAACCCCAATTATGGCCACCGATATTATGTGGATGGCTCGCCCGTAGTGGCAGATGCCTATAACGGTTCAGAGTGGCGCACCATCTTAGTGGGTACGCTTGGTGCGGGAGGTAAAGGCCTCTTTGCTCTGGATGTTACAGAGCCCGATAACATTTCATTGTTGTGGGAATTAAACGAGGATGATTTACCTGGTGATGTGAAACTTGGATATAGCTTCCCAGAGCCCACGGTGGCGAGAATGCATAATGGCCGTTGGGCGGTGGTCACTGGCAATGGCTATGCGGCCTCCACAGCGGAAAATGGCAAAGCTGCATTGTTGGTGATTGATGCCTTCACTGGCCAAGTGAAGAGCTTGGAGGTGGAAGGCGAGAAGAATATGCCAAATGGCCTATCCACACCAAGGGTGGTGGATCTAGACGGTGATGGCGTGGCTGATTACGCCTATGCGGGGGATTTGCAAGGCAACCTCTGGCGCTTTGATTTACTGGGGGAAACCGCTGAGAAGCCTAA
>CALEAR010000085.1 GCA_937943665.1 uncultured Alcanivoracaceae bacterium | reverse complement strand
TTTTGCGTGATGGCGTGCTCGATCGCCTCACAGTGGCGTTTTCCCGGGATCAAGCAGAGAAAATTTATGTTCAGCATCGCCTGCTAGAGCAGGGTGCCGATGTGTACCAGTGGCTTGAAGATGGCGCTCACTTTTATGTGTGCGGTGATGGCCAAGGCATGGCCGAGGATGTTGAACAAGCGTTAATCAGCATTGTGAAAGAGCACGGCGGTAAAACTGAAGAAGCCGCGCGTGAATATGTAGAGAAGTTGCGCCAAGAGCGCCGTTACCAAAAGGACGTCTATTAATGTCGGAATTGGATTTAGAACAGTTAAAACGTGATAGCCGTGGCTTGCGTGGCACCATTGCAGAAAGCCTAGAGGATGATACCACGGGCGGTATCGCTGAGATTGATTTACCTTTGCTTAAGTTCCACGGGCTTTATCAGCAAGATGACCGTGACCTACGAGCAGAGCGCCGCGAGGCACGTTTAGAGCCCTTACATTCGTTCATGATTCGCATCCGTTTGCCCGGCGGTGTGGCCACTAATGAACAGTGGCAAGCCATTGATGCCCTGGCTGATGAAGTGGCTAATACCACCTTGCGCATTACCACCCGCCAAACCATTCAGTATCACGGCGTGTTTAAAGAGGATTTGCGCACTCTAATGCAGCGTTTGGATTCGGTGAATTTAGATTCCATCGCCGCCTGCGGGGACGTGAACCGTAACGTGGTGTGCCACGTACAGCCGGATGCTAGCCCAGTGCACGAACAAACCCTAAATGGTGCGCGGGAAATTAGCCGCTATTTCTTGCCCAAAACCCAAGCCTGGCGTGAAATTTGGGTGGATGGCAAGCGCGTGGATGCCGACGTGAACGAAGAAGAAACCTTCTACGGCGATGTGTATATGCCACGTAAGTTCAAGATTGGCATTGCTTTACCCCCCGTCAATGATATCGACGTGTACAGCCAAGACCTTGGTTTTATTGCCATTCCTAATGCCGATAACACGGCTCTTGAAGGGTATAACCTAGTGGTGGGCGGCGGCATGGGCTGCACCCATGGCGAACTGCACACCTACCCGCGCCTGGGTAATGTGATTGGCTTTTTTACGCCAGAGCATTTGATTCCTGTGGCCGAAGCGGTACTAGGGATCCAGCGCGATCATGGTAACCGTGAGGACCGTAAACAAGCGCGCTTTAAATACACAGTGGACCGCCTTGGCTTAGATTGGATTGAGGCTGAGGTGAACAAGCGCGCAGGTATTACCTTAGCACCAGCACGGGATTATACCTTCACTCAAAACGGCGATCGCTATGGTTGGATCGAGCAGCAAGACGGCCGCTGGCAGTTAACTGTGTTTGTGGAAAACGGCCGTTTGTTGCCTAAACACCGCGAAGGTATCAACCAAATTGTAGCCAACTACGCTGGTGATATTCGCCTCACCACCAACCAGAACCTCATTGTGGCTGGCGTAGCAGCTGAGCACCGCGAAGCGGTGGATGCCTTGATTGAGGCCAGTGACTTGGGTAGCAAAACCACCTCTGCCATTCGCTTGAATGCCATGGCCTGTGTGGCCTTACCCACCTGTGGCT
>CALEAR010000084.1 GCA_937943665.1 uncultured Alcanivoracaceae bacterium | reverse complement strand
GCTTTACCTTTAAAGCCATGAAGCCCGGTTTGTTTGTGTACCACTGTGCAACCCCCATGGTGGCCCAGCATATTACCAATGGTATGTATGGCTTGATCCTCATTGAGCCTGAGGGCGGCCTTGAGGAAGTGGATCGCGAGTTCTACGTGATGCAGGGTGAGCTTTACACCACCCAAGAGCATGGCGATAAAGGTGCGCATGAGTTTTCCTTATCGCGCTTGCTAGATGAGCGTCCCACTCATTTCGCCTTCAACGGCACCATGAATGCGCTTACCAAAACGCACAATATGAAGGCTAAAGTGGATGAAACTGTACGCATCTTCTTTGGTGTGGGCGGCCCCAATGCCACCTCAAGCTTCCACGTGATTGGTGAGATCTTTGATCGAGTGCACCGCGATGGCGATTTAACCACAGCCCCTGGTGAAGGTGTACAAACTGTAACCGTGGGCCCAGGTAGTGCCGCTATGGTGGAGTTTAAAGTGGATGTGCCTGGCCGTTATATCCTAGTGGACCACGCACTTTCTAGAATGGAGAAAGGGTTAGTAGGCTTCTTAGATGTGGAAGGCGAAGAGCGCCCGAGCATCTTTAAAGTAAACAAATAACCTACTCTAAGTAACAGCAAACCCGCCACCTATTTGGGTGGCGGGTTTTTTATGCTAGCCCTTAGGCTTGGTTTTTGCCTTGTAGGGCCATAAGCCACAACATGGCCAAGAAAGAGAAAAGCGCCGTGATGGCCATACCAAGTGCCATGGCCATGGGAGTGCCCGTGTAAAGTGCACCCACTAAAAAGCTGGCTAAGGCGCCTAAGCCAAATTGGGCAACTCCAAATACGCCCATGGCTGCCCCCGCATTACGCGGGAAGTTGTTCATTAGCCCCACAGTGCTGTTGGAGCCCACCATGCTTGCCGGCGCTACCGCAATAAAGAGGCCCACCACCACAGCCACAATGCCACCAATGGCAAAATAACTTGTGAAGAGCAACATAATGGCACCAATTAAGGCAGTGGTGACTCCTGCCATCAGCATATTGATGTAGCCAAAGCGATCTACTAAGCGGGCGTTAATGAAGTTACCCAGGAATAACCCCACCACATTTAGCGCAAAGAAGAATCCAAAATAGGCTTCTTTCACACCAAAGAACTCAATATAAACAAAGGGTGAGCCCGTAATGTAGGCAAACATGGTGGCCAAAGAAAACCCGCCGCATAGCAAATAGGCCCAGCTTTGTTGCTGGCTAAGCACTTTTCCGTAAGCGCGGAAGTAATCAGGAAGTTGCACATTGCCGCGTTTTTCGGGGCCATTGGTTTCGGGTAAACGAATCAGCACCAAAGCTAAGGCCAATGCCGAGAAGGCCAATAAAAACCAGAAGATAAAGCGCCACCCCCAGTAAGTCATGATAACGCCACCAATCATGGGAGCTAGCAGGGGGGCCACCACCATGGCCATGGTAATGTAAGACATGGCGCGAGCGGCTTCATTGCCTTCCCAAATATCACGCACCATGGCGCGTCCTGCGGATGGAGACACCGCCGCAGAAAGCCCCTGCAATAAGCGCGCGAAAATTAAGGTTTCGATATTGGGCGCCAAAGCACAAGCAATACAGGTAATGAAAAAGAGGCCGAACCCTATGAGCAGCACAGGTCGGCGGCCAAAGCGGTCTGAAAGTGGGCCGGCCACCAATTGCCCCGCTGCAATACCAATGAAGAAAGCAGTAACACTTTGTTGGGCCGCCCCAGAGTTGGAGCCAAAATCAGCGGCTATGGCGGGCAAACTAGGTAAGTAGGTATCGATGGCCAAGGGGCCAATGGCGGCCAAGAAGGCCAATAACAAAATAATACCAATGCTTTGAGTATTCGTTTTAGACATGCACAACCCGTTACAACGTAAAAAGAAAGGGAATGGATTATCCGTGTAATTGAGACACATTACCAATATCCAAGGGTGATGAGCCTCATAGGACGAAAAAAGAAGGAGAATTATTATGTAAAAAGCGTTATGTTAAAAGGCTGAATATAACAGGAGGCAAGATGTTAGGGTATCAGGTACGTAAACTTGATGTGGAAGTGGGTGCTTTTAGAGGGCGCCTTCGTGCATTGAGTGATCGCCGGCAATTTTTTGACCCCGAAGGGGAAGCGCAACGGGCCGGCATTTGCGATGCGAGCTGGAGTATTTTTGGCCAGCTATGGCCTGCTAGCCAGGTACTTGCCGAAACGGTGAAAACCATGGATCTACGCGGCCGCCGTGTGTTGGAGCTTGGTTGTGGGCTTGGGCTGCCGAGCTTAGTGCTGCAGTACCGTGGCGCCAATATCACCGCCAGTGATCATCACCCCTTGGCGCAAGAGTT
>CALEAR010000083.1 GCA_937943665.1 uncultured Alcanivoracaceae bacterium | reverse complement strand
AGCAGCATAAAACTGCTGATGAAAATCATTTATGCAAGCTTGCTTGGCACAGTGGGTGTTAAGAGCTCTCGGTGCTGGGAACCCTGCGCGGTTCGAGCGCCCCCTACCCTTCTTCTTCCTCAACAATCTCAAACCTGTACCCTGCCCCATAAATGGAATGAATAAACTGCACGTTGGGAAATGCATCAGCCAGTTTGCGGCGCACTTTTTTAATGTGGCTATCCACGGTCCTATCGCTCACGATGCGGTTGTCTTGATAAATGCTATCCATTAGTTGCTGGCGGTTACGAATGTGGCCGGGGCGTTGTGCTAGGGTTTTAATGAGGGCAAATTCCACGGTGGTCAGCTCCACGCTTTTGCCTTGGTAGTTCACCGCTAGGCGGCTTTCATCGAGGCTAAAGCCTGTGCTTTCGGTATTTCCGCCAAGGCGACGCTGTAGTGCCTTCACCCGTGCCACCACTTCTCGGGGGCTGAAGGGTTTACAAATATAATCATCGGCGCCTAGCTCAAGGCCAATTAGGCGATCCACTTCATCCACTTTGGCGGTAATCATAATAATGGCGATATCGGAGCTTTTGCGCAGGGTGCGGCACACATCGAGCCCATCCATATCGGGCAGCATCAAATCGAGCAGCACCATTTGTGCGGTGTTTTGCTCTAGCCACTCCAAGCCCCCTTTGCCGGTGGGCTCCCAATGGGTACGAAAGCCGCTGTGCTCTAAATAATCTTGTAATAGCTGCGCAATTTTAGGTTCATCTTCAATAATCAATAAGGTCATGGCACCCACTCCTTAAACTGTAGGCTAAACGTTAAACCACCCAGTGCACTGTGTTGTACCTGTATTTCGGCCTTATGGGCTTGGGCGATACGCTGCACTAGGGCCAGGCCTAGGCCTGAGCCTCCAAATTGGCGATTGCGTGAAGCGTTTTCTGCGCGGTACAGGTGCTCAAACAGATGCGGCAGCTTCTCCTCGGGCACGTTAGGGGCGGAATCCTCCACCCAAAGGTGAATTTGCTGCTTTTCTTTCCACGCCTTTACCCGCACCTCCCCTGGGCTATGGGTGTAATTCAGACTATTGCTTAATAGGTTGCTCACAAGCTGGCGCAGGCGGGTGCCATCGCCTTCCACCCAAAGGGGCTCTTGAAACTGGGTATAAAGCTGCAAGCCTTGTTCCTCAAAACGATGGGCATAAAGGCGTACTTGCTCTTCTAGTAGAGGCGCTAGATCCACGGCCTCCATGCGGTAACGCAAGCTGCCCACATCAGCGAGGGCCAAATCATGAAG
>CALEAR010000082.1 GCA_937943665.1 uncultured Alcanivoracaceae bacterium | reverse complement strand
AGTGGCACTTTGAACACCACACCTATGCGCCTGCAGAGGGCGAAGAAGCCGCCGGCAGTGGCAAACTGTTTGCGCCTATGGATGGCGCCATCATCGCCATTGAATGCAAAGAGGGTCAAACCGTTAAGCAGGGAGATGTGTTATTACTACTAGAGGCCATGAAAATTGAACACAGCTTAGTGGCTGATACCGATGGCACAGTGGAACGCATTGAAGTACAAGCCGGGGAACAGGTGAAAAACAAACAACTGCTATTGTCAATTGCACCGAAAACCGAATAACAATGCACAAAACCTTGCCCCGCCAAGCCCTTGGGGGGTAAGGTTCTGCATTACACAGAGACCATGGTATCGTTATTTTCCTAGTATCTCGCAATCAAAACATTAATTGTTAACCTAGAACAATAAATGAGTGGAGCAACAATGAGCCGCACTGACGATATAATTACCCTGCCCAAACTGGTCACACGTTTGGCTTCTTTAACCCCCCACATGCCCGGTTTAATCCGCGGTGCCATTCTTGGTAAATCCTCTAATCCGAAGAAGCGTCAGGGGCTGGATTTACGCTTCCAACAGGCAGTGGAAAAGAACCCCAATGGCGTGGCAGTGGGTTTCGAAGATCGCTACTACACCTATAAAGAATTCAACGCCTGGGCCAACCAACTGGCTTATTACTTCCTTGATTTAGGCCTTAAAAAAGGGGATGTGATTGCGGTTAATATTGAAAACCGTCCCGAGTTATTAGTCACCGTGTTAGCAGCAGCCAAAATCGGCGTTTGCAGTGCCCTTGTGAACACCTCACAGCGTGGCCGCGTACTCACCCACAGCGTTAACTTGGTAAAACCCAAACTCCTTGTGGTGGGAGCAGAGCTTGTGGATGCGGTGGAAGAAGTACGCAGTGAGCTTGAAGTACCTGCGGAAAACTTTTACGCCTGGGCCGAGCAAGACACCCATAAAGACCCAGGCACAGTGGCCGAGGGTTATGTGAACATCGGTAAAGAACTACAACGCTTTGGCACTGATAACCCTCCCCAATCCGGGAATAACTATTTAAACGACCCACTCTTTTATATTTATACCTCTGGCACCACAGGCCTGCCCAAGGCGGTGGTATTTAACCATGGGCGTTGGGAAAAAGCCTTTAACGCCTTTGGTTTTGCCGCTGTACGCTTAAACTCCAATGACCGCTTATACGCCACACTTCCCTTCTACCATGCCACCGGTATTGTGGTGGGTTGGGCATCAGTGGTGGCTGGAAAAGGTGGTGTTATCCTCGCTCGGCGCTTCTCCGCCAGCGGCTTTTGGGATGATATCCGCAAACATAACTGTACTGCCTTTGCCTATGTGGGTGAGCTGTGCCGCTATCTCCATGAGCGCCCCCGCCAACCCAATGATCGCGATAACAAGGTACGCGTTATTGTGGGTAACGGCTTACGCCCAAGCATTTGGAAAGATTTTAAAGAGCGCTTTGGTATCGACCGAGTGGTTGAGCTGTATGGCTCATCAGAGGGCAACGTTGCGTTTACCAACGTATTTAACTTCGACAATACTGTGGGCTACACCCCCGTACCCTATGCCATAGTGAAGTTCGATAAGGACACAGAGCAACCCATTCGTGGTGCCGATGGCCGCCTGATAAAGGTAAAGCGTGGTGAACCCGGCTTACTGATTGGTAAAATCACCAAACGCACCCCCTATGACGGTTACACCGATAAAAGCAAAACCGAAGAAACTATTATTCGGGATGCCTTCAAAAAAGGCGATGCGTACTTCAACACCGGGGACCTCATGCGAGATATTGGCTTTAAACACGCCCAATTTGTGGATCGCCTAGGGGATACCTTCCGTTGGAAGGGGGAAAACGTTTCCACCACTGAAGTGGAATACATTCTGGATGCCTTTGAAGGCATTGCGGAATCCGTAGTGTATGGCGTGGAAATCCCCCACTGTGATGGCCGCGCTGGTATGGCGCAGCTGCGATTAAGCGAGGGCAAAAGCCTGGAGTCTTTGGATTTATCCGCTTTAGCCCAGTACTTACGCGCTGAGCTTCCCGCTTATGCGGTGCCCCTCTTCTTACGCATCCGTGAGAAAGAGTTTGAGGCCACAGGTACCTTTAAACACTTAAAAACGGATCTTAAAAAAGAGAAATACGATATTTCTCAAGTGGGTGATGACAAGGTGTTTGTACTCTTGCCGGGTGCCGATACCTATGTGCCCATGACGGAAGAACTGCAAAAAGATGTAGATAACAACGTTTACAAGTTCTAAGCAGGTTTCCCTTCCTTCTTACCTTAAAGCACTCTGCCCATGGCAGGGTGCTTTTTTTATTATGCATTCGGTGACCCCTCTTTCCTTGTGCACTGTTAATAACTTTTTCTCATATGTTGAGGTTTCCAATGGGGCCTGTGGATAACTTTGTGAATAAGTAGTGCAAAGGAAGTGTAAAAAATAAAGTCAATATTGACTTTTTTGATTGCCTATTTTTACACCAACCCCTAAGCCATTACAAATCAACACCTTACAGGACTGTCTAAAAAACAACCTCATATATTTTTTCTAAGTGAATAGGCTTTAGCTCATGTGAATAACTTCTAATATGACGCACAAACAGAAGGAAACTGTCCACAGAAACTGTGGATAACTTTGTGAATAAGGTGCTAACAAGGGTGCCAAAGTGTTGTGCCTTGTGGCTTTCAACAGATCGTGTAATTTTTAAACGACACAATAACAAGCCAATCATTTAGGTCAAAACCACAACGGCATTCAAAAAAATAGAGGCAAAAAAAAGGGAACCCAGAGGATGAGTTCCCTAAAATAACACCACTAAGGGGATAGCGGTGTTTCGCTACAAATAAGGAGGTTAACTACTCTTCACTGCTTTGCTGGCTTTCTTGCTTCTCCAGCTCAGCGGTGAGTTCTCGGATCTGCTGTTTGAGATCCTCCACCTCGCGCTTGCTAGGCAAGCCTAAACGCGAGAGGGCTTTGTTTAAACGCTCATCAAAGGCCTTTTCCATACGTTCCATGGTTTCACCGGTGCGGTGACGAACCTTTTCCCTAAACTCATCCACTTTGGCCTCTGCGGAGCGGGTTTTGCTTTCCAACTCACGGCCTGTGTCCACTAATGCTTCGAAGAATTTTCCCCCTTCTTCTTCAGCCTTAGAGAAGGCACCGAGGCCGGCTAACCAAATTTGGTTAGTGTACTTGCGAATATCCAATACACTACTGCTGTTACCAGAACGCTCCTCATCGGGAGTTTCTACAACCTCATCTTTCTGGTCGTGGTCTGTCATCAATCTCTCCTCGATGCAATTCCACAAGCCAACGCAGTGCGGAAAAAATAAAAACAAACAATAACTCAATCAGCGCAATCTGAATTGATGGGTATAAGTATAAGAAAGGCTTATGGATTTTGCGGGCAAACTGTCTTACAAACCAACACTGAAAATTATGGATTAGGTTCATCATCCTCATGGGGCGCAGGCAAATAAGGGTCTTCATCTGGGTCTAAGGGCTCCGAACGCCCGCCACCAAACAAGCCCCTTGTGAGACTTTTAGGACGCAACATGGAAAACAAACGCGAGCGTAACTTTTGTTCTATTTCACTGGCACTTTGTTTTATACGCATTTCCACCTTTTGCTCCACATGGGGTAGCAACACAAATGCCACTAGCAAGGAGGCCACCACCAAGGTGATTAAGGAAGTGAGTAAGGCTGTTATTATTATTTGTTGCCACACGCTTTAGCTCCCAAAAATAACAAATAGCTGTAAAAAGCCCGCCCCCATACTCAGCACTGCCCCCACCGTAATTAGAATCCACTCATCCTCTTGGAAGGCCGGACGCAACAAATCCTGAAACTCCTGCGCCGAAAGATCCTGCATACGCTCACACATAATGCGTTCCACAATGGCACCACGCTCACGGTTAAACTGTTGATCCTCAAAGGGGATCACCGCTAAATCTAGGGCTTTTTCTTCCACAGATTTTTTTAAATCAGCATAGCCGCTTGGGCCCACGGTGAGCTGTGCTGCGGTGCGTACCACCCCCCCATCAAGCAAGGGGCGTAAATGACGTTTAATTAAGGCTCGGGTGCGATCGGAACGAGGCCCATAAATCACCTGTTGCATAATGTTTTTTAAGGTAACCACCTCCTCTGTGGTAAGGCGTGCAAAGTTTTCTGCCACATCCTTTTGACGCTTTAAAAAGAGCCCCTGCACCCGATAAGGCCCCACAGGAATGGGCCGCACAGGACGAAAAATAATGTTCAATGCGAGCCAGTTGGTAATGGCGCCAATAATGAGCCCCCCCACCGGCAAGATCCAACCATAAGGGAAAAAGATAAAAATCGGCAGCTGAACCAACCCAAACAAAAAACCAAAATACAACCCAGAGTTGGTGACAAAGCGGAACTCAGGTTCCCCCACCTCGCGGAACATTTTTACCATAAGGGCTTTATCATTGCGCATTTGCGCCTGCACCATGTGCTTTAAATCCACCAAGGATTCCACATTCTGCCCAATATCCTCCACGAGTTTATCCATTATATCGGGCACTATTTTGCGCGCTCGACTATAAATGCGCCGCCGCACCATGAGGGGTAAATTTTCCCAAAGCACCGCATTACGCTCTGTCATCACCTCATCGGTGTAATCTTCAATATTTTCTTGAATGCTTTGCGTAAGATGAGCCGCTATTTTCTCGGGCTCCATTTGTTGGAAGAATTCATCAATACTGCCAATTTTGGAAAGGGTTTGATCCACCAAGATGCCAGCCATCTTCTCGGATTTAGCGGGGATAATGCCTTGCCAGCCAAAAAACGGGCGAATACCTAGAAACTCAATGGGGTAAAAAGTCATTTGCACCGCCACCCAGTTAGTGGCCCAAGCCACTAGAGCCGCCACAATCGGAATACTCACATATTTCCAAAAATCCGGGTGGGAAAATATCGCTTCTAACATTCGTGCTCTGTATCTCCATTTGCATGGCGCTCTTTAGCTCACCCAAAGGGAGCATAAAAAGAAAGCGGGACAGCCATGGATATCAATTAATTTGTTTTAACTTATACTACAATGCTCTTTCGAGCTTAGGTATGGCAGTATTGAATTTATTCTTATGCTATTGCTGCATTGCATTGGCAACAGGCGTGTAGAATAGCGGATTTACTTCTTATGACCAAACACAACAGATAATTTATGGCCGCTACAAATCATGAATCCCTTCTGCAAAGCTTAGCGCTAGGGGCATTAGAGTTTCTTTTAAACCAGGTGCTTAGC
>CALEAR010000081.1 GCA_937943665.1 uncultured Alcanivoracaceae bacterium | reverse complement strand
AACCCACTATCATGCCTTGGCGGCGGCCGGCATTAAGGGTGTGCTTTAATACTAACGCTAAGGAAGGCCCAGGGGACATGGCCCCCGCTAAGCAAAACCCCGCCACCGCAAACCAAGCTGGCCAATCCATCGAGGGGCTTACTCGATGTTTTGCACTTGTTCGCGCATTTGCTCTATGAGCACCTTAAGCTCCACCGCTGCCTTGGTGGTGCGCGCGTCAATGGATTTGGAAGCGAGGGTATTGGCCTCTCGGTTGAACTCCTGCATCAAAAAATCTAAACGACGCCCCACAGCGCCCCCTTTGGCTAAAATGCGTTTGGCTTCCTGTTGGTGGGCACGCAGGCGGTCTAACTCTTCTGCCACATCCATGCGGTTAGCGAGTATCACTAGCTCTTGCTCTAACCGCTCTTCATCCACGGATTCCACCGCCTCTGCGACGCGTTCGCGCAGCTTTTGTTGGTGGTGAGCCAGAATCTCTGGCAAGGCGGATTCCACCACCTGGAGGTGTTCATCCATGGCATTTAGGCGCTGCTCAATAAAGCCGGCCAAGGCCTTGCCCTCACTTGCACGGGCTTGGCAAAGCTCCCTTAGGGCTTGCTCCAGTGCTTTTAAGGCTGGGGCCTGTAGAGCGTCATAATCCACATCTTCCTGCTGCAGCAGCCCTGGATAATGTAATAATTCGGTGAGCTGCGTGGGAGCAGGGTTAGGCAGTTGGTTGCGCAAGGTGAGCAAGGCATCCTGTAGTTGCGCCAGCAAGGGCTCGTTAATCGCAATGGTGGGCTCTTTGGCTTCGTGGTGTAATCGCAGGGTTAGCTCCACCTTACCGCGGTGCAATTGTTGGCGGCAGCGCTCACGCACTTGGCTTTCGATGGTTTTAAGGGCATCGGGTAGGCGTGGGTGTAAATCTAAAAAGCGCTGGTTTACTGAACGAACTTCCCAAATTATTGCGGTGCCCTCGTGGTGGGTTTCCACGCGGGCAAAGGCCGTCATGCTATGTATCATAATTCTCTCGTGAGGAAGGGATAAACAATTTATGGTAGCAAACTTATGATTTGTTGGCCTATTATAGTTTGATGTTGATTTATTACACTATGAAGGAAATACCATGAATACACCCTCTGCAATCCCTGAGGATGCAAAACAAATGGCCATGTTCTGCCATTTAATTGGCCTGTTAGGTTTGGTGATCCCTTTAGGGAATTTATTGGGTACGGCTGTGTTATGGCAGTTGAAAAAGGATATGCACCCCTTTGTGGATGACCAAGGCAAAGAAGCCACTAACTTTCACCTAGGGGTGGTGATTGCTGGGTTAATTTGCTCTGCCTTGGTGGTGGTGGTAATTGGTATTCCTTTACTAGGTTTGCTGTATGTATTCACCCTCATCTTTACCATTGTGGGTGGTATTAAAGCGAATAATGGCGAACAATACCGTTACCCTTTAATGCCAAGGTTGTTAAAATAACGCACTCTGCGCAAAAGCCAGCCGAAGGGCTGGCTTTTTTGTTGAATCTGTTTGTAAGAAAAGAGGTATTTGCATGCGCCCATCAGGCCGTTTGAATGATCAATTACGCGACATTCGTTTCACCCGTCAATACACCATGCACGCGGAAGGCAGTGTGCTGGTGGAGTTTGGGAACACGAAAGTGTTATGCACCGCATCCGTGGAAACAGGCGTGCCCCGTTTTATGCGTGGTGAGGGCCGAGGTTGGGTCACCGCGGAATATGGCATGCTGCCTCGCTCCACTCACACCCGTAACGGCCGTGAAGCCGCACGGGGTAAGCAGGGCGGTAGAACTTTGGAAATTCAGCGCTTAATTGGCCGCTCCTTGCGCGCCGCTGTGGATATGAAAAAGTTAGGCGAAAACACCATCCTTATTGATTGCGATGTTTTGCAGGCTGATGGGGGCACACGTACGGCATCTATTTCGGGCGCCTGTGTGGCGTTGGTGGATGCCTTAAGCTATATGCTCGATAACAACATCATTAGTGAAGACCCCTTACTAGGTTTAGTGGGATCTGTGTCGGTGGGTCTTTATAAGGGCGAGCCCGTACTCGATTTGGATTACGATGAAGACGTGAGCGCCGATACGGATATGAACGTGGTGATGACACAGCAAGGTGGCTTTGTGGAGATCCAGGGTACCGCGGAAGAGGCTCCCTTCACCCTTGAGGAACAGCAAAAAATGCTCGAACTCGCTCAAAAGGGCATTAAAGAGATCATTGAAAAGCAGCAAGTAGCGTTGGGGTGGTAAAAAATGCAGGCGTATCAGAAAGCATTTATTGAGTTTGCGCTAGCGCAGGAAGCCCTAAAATTCGGCGAGTTCACCTTAAAATCAGGCCGCAAGAGCCCTTACTTCTTCAATATGGGCACCTTTAATAGTGGCAGCGCTTTAGCGGCCTTAGGCCGCTTTTATGCAGAGGCCATTGTGGCTTCCCGTATGGAATTCGACATGCTCTTTGGCCCCGCATACAAGGGTATTCCCCTAGTGGCGGCGGTGGCCGTGGCCTTGGCGGAGCATCACCAAAGGGATGTACCTTGGGCCTTTAACCGTAAAGAAGCCAAAGATCATGGCGAGGGCGGTTGGTTGGTGGGGGCGCCTTTGCAGGGGCGTGTGTTAGTGATCGATGATGTGATCACTGCGGGTACTGCCATTCGTGAGGTGGCAGCCCTGTTTGAAAACACCGATGCCACCATGAGCGGGGTAATGGTGGCCTTGGATCGTCAAGAAAAAGGCCAAAATCACCTATCGGCCATACAGGAAGTAGTCCACAGTTTAGGTATTCCCGTGGGCAGTATTGTTGGTTTACGCGATATAATCACGTATCTTGAGGCAAGTTCAAAAAGTGAGCAGCTCGCCCAGATGCGAGCCTATCGTGAACAGTACGGTGTGGAATAGGGTATGAGAACAAAGGGTTTTATTTTCAGCTGTGTATTTTGGTGTTTAATGGGTGCTAATACCGCCCTTGCAGAAGATATGCCGCAGGAAGTAGAGCCCTTACCTAATGGCGGCGTGTATCGCTTTATGGGGGAAAGTGGGGATCTAGTGCATACCCGCACCTTGCCTTGGGAAGGCATAGTGGCTGGCTATGAAGTGCTAGATAGCAGCGGTCGTGTGGTGAAATCCATTCCTGCCTTACCCACAGAGGAAGAAAAAGCAGAGCGTGAGCGTCGCAAAGCAGAAGCCTTAGCCAAAAAAGAGCAAGAAAAGCGCGATCAAGAATTGTTGCGCATGTACGCCACCCCCCGCGATGCAGAGCGCGCCTTGGAGCGGCAACTTGCTGCCATTGAGATGAGCATTAATTACAGCCGCAATGCCAAAATGCAGGCGGAGGTAAAGCGCGATAATGCCATTCAACAAGCGGCTGACCGAGAACGCCGTGGGCAAGAAGTGCCCGAGCACTTGGCGGAAAGTATTGAGCGGTATCAGCGCGAAGTGGATACACTCAAAAAAGAAATTGAGGCTCAAGAAAAAGATAAACAGGCGGTGCAGGAGGATTACGCACCGATTATTAGCCGCCTAAAAGAAATTGTGCACTAGTACACCTTATGCCATAGCACCTTGTTGAAAGGCTGCAATCCTTGATGGTTATCAAATCGTTGTTATCCCATTTCCTTAACCTGTTATGAATAAATAACAACAAAAAAGGAGGTTGTATGACCTTTTGGAAATGGGATGAATCCTTTGAACTCGGTATTCCAGAAATTGATGAACAGCACCGTTGGCTAGTGGAGCAAACCAATCGTTTACATCAGGCGTTATCGGATACCCACACAACCCTTGATGTGGGGGTATTGCTTGAGGAGCTGATGGATTACACCGTGAATCACTTTATTGTAGAAGAAGAAATCTTTGCGCGTTTAGGGTATCCAGAAACACTGGAGCATAAGCATCAGCATGCGCGCTTTTGTGAGCGGGTGATGGATTTATTGCTGCGCCACGATAAAGGGGAAGAGGTGGGCACTGAATGTTTGGATATGCTAAAAAATTGGCTAACGCATCATATTTTAAAGGCAGATAAAGCGTATGTGGCGTTTTTCCAACGCCACGGCATTGGCACAGAAAAGCAGGTGAGTTAAAGCGGCGTATTGCCGCTTCAACTTTTATCGGAATACCAATGTGGCCAGTAAGGGCCACTGCTCAGGCCATTGCTGCGTGGGTTTGGCCTTAAAATTGCTACGCACAAATTGCGTTACCTTACCCTCGGCGTAGGCAAGCAAGAGGTTCGCCGTATCCGTTACAGTGGCTTGGGTGCGTAGGCCTTCTTTCAACTCAGCTTCGCGCAGTACTTTTTTAAACTGGCTATCCACACGATTAAAAAATTGATCCACCCGTGTGTGTAAGCGGCTGTTTTCACCCGCCAAAATATCGCCCATAAGCAAGCGGGTAATGCCGGGGTTGCGTTCAGTAAAAGCCAACAGCACAGAAAGCATTTGCTCTATTTGTGTAAGGGCACCGTGATCCGATTGGGCAATTTGGTTCATTAATCCAAATACACTTTCTTCGGCGAACTCAATAAGCCCTTCAAACATGCGCGCCTTGCTAGGAAAGTATCGATACAATGCTGCTTCAGAAACTCCCACGGTTTCAGCTAGCCGTGCGGTGGTTATGCGGCCATCGGGTTCGGCCTCTAACATATGCGCAAGGGCTTGTAGAATTTGCTCCTTACGAGATATGGTTTGTTGGTTCATTTCCCCCCCAAAAAATTATGTTGTGTAACGGATTACTGGTGAGTAATTAGGGTGCCCACTCCTTTATCGGTGAGTATTTCCAGTAGTACGGCGTGAGCCACGCGGCCATCGATGATGTGGGAGCTGGTGACACCCTTTTCCACAGCACTGAGGGCACACTGGATTTTGGGTAGCATGCCGCCGTAGATGGTGCCATCGTCAATGAGTGCTTGAACACGGCTTGCGGTTAAGCCGGTGAGAATGTTGCCGGCTTTATCTTTGAGCCCTTCCACATTGGTGAGCAAAATGAGTTTTTCAGCCTTTAATACCTCGGCCACAGCGCCAGCAACAAAATCCGCATTAATGTTATAGGCGCGCCCTTGCTCATCGGCACCAATGGGGGCAATCACCGGGATCACATCACTGCCGGCAAGCATTTCTAGCACTTCTGTGTTCACGGATTCCACTTCACCTACCTGGCCAATATCCACCGTATCGCCATTATCCGTGGGGATCTCTAATTTACGGGCATTGATCAACCCCCCATCTTTACCCGTTAAGCCTAACGCTTTACCACCATTACGTTGGATTAAGCTAACAATTTCCTTGTTAACTAAGCCACCGAGCACCATTTCCACCACCGACATGGTTTCATCATCGGTAACGCGCATGCCCTGAATGAATTTGGATTCTTTTCCGAGGCGGTTCAATAAATCCGCAATTTGTGGCCCACCGCCGTGTACTACCACAGGGTGTATGCCCACTGCCTTCATCAATACAATATCGCGTGCAAAGGAGTTTTTTAGCGCGTCGTTTTCCATGGCATTGCCGCCATATTTGATCACCACAGTTTTGCCGGCGAACTTTTGAATATAGGGCAAGGCCTCAGTGAGAATGTGAGCGGTGTTTTGCGCTTTATCGTGCTCCATGGTGACTCCAATTATCGGTTAAAAAGGCAGCCTAAGTGTGGGGGCTATTTTTAGCAGTTCCGTGCGGAAGCGTTCAGAAATATCTTTTAAAATGGCTTTATCTTGGCCTTCAAAGCGAATCATTAGGGAGGGGCGGCTTTGTGAAGCACGCACCAACCCCCAGCCATCGTCATATTCCACACGTACCCCATCCAGAGTATTAATGGTGGCACCCATAAAGGTATCGCTTTGGCGTTTTAAGGCGGCAATGATTTTGTATTGCTGGCCCTCAGAAACCGGCACTTCCATGGTGGGTGTGGCTAAGCCTGTGTGAATACGCGCGAAAATTTGATCCGCATTGTCATCATCTAGGGTGAGAATTTCAAGTAAACGTGCTGCCGCGTAAAAGCCATCGTCATAACCGTGCCAACGGTCAGCAAAATAGAAATGCCCGCGGAATTCGCCGCCGAGCATGGCGTGTTTCTCTTGCATATGGGTTTGAATGGCCGTATTGCCGGATTGGCTCATGGTGGGGCGGCCGCCCATGCGCACCACAAGCTTAGAGAGCTCGCGGCTGCACTCCACATCATAAATCACATCTGTGCCTGGGTTGCGGGTGAGTAAATCTCGCGCAAACAACATGAGGAGGCGGTCCGGCCAAATAATGGTGCCGGAGCTTGTCACCACACCAAAGCTGCTGCCATCACCATTAAAGGCAATGCCAAGATCCGCTTTATGGGTTTCCACCGCTTGCGTTAGCGCCCGTAGGTTTTCTGCCTTAGCTGGGTTGGGCAAGTGGTTGGGGAATTCACCATTGGGTTGGTGGAATAACGGGATCACACGGCACCCCAAGGCGGTGAAGAACTGATTCGCCAAATGGCCGGTAACAGCATTGGCGCAATCCACCACCAAGGTGAGGGGCTTGGCTAACACAATGTCCTCGTTGGCGGCTTGAATGTAGCGCTCGGTAAGGTTGCGATGCTCAATGGACCCTCGGCCCTGCGCCAATGTGGCTTTGTTGGCGTTTTTGCAGAGAGCCAGTAGTTCTTGGCCATTGAGGTATTTACCGTTGAGGATAACCTTAAGCCCGTTTTCCTCGACGCCACCGGTGCCGCCGGTGACATATAACGCCGTTTGAGAAGTGAGCACAGTACTTGCGTATTGGAGTACCGAAATAGGGCAAGCGTTTAAATAGGTCACCTTTGCCCCTGTGCTTTGCAAACCATCATTAAGGGCAATGGCTAACTCATCAGAATGCTGGCGCTCATCCCGTGCCACAATAATGTGATGCTGGTTTTGCTCCTGCGCAGCGGAGCCAATGACTTGGCCTAAGGCATAGAACAAGGTGTCATCCACCTCTTCCAAGGTGGAGCCCACAATGCCGTTGCGGCGGAAGATGTGCTCCGGCCAAGGGCGCTCTAGCACGGGCTCTGCTAAGGGAGCCTCTTCTTCGCCTTCATCCACAGTAATGCCGTGGATGCCCTGGCCAAAGGTGCTCGATGTTTTCGGCTCAGTATCGCTAAATATATCCTCCTCATGCAGCTCTGGGGGCGCACTTTGTTGTGGTGCTGACGCTTTAGCTGGCGTGACCTCAGGCTTGGTGTTGGAGGTAGTGGCCGGCTGTGGCTGTTGTCGTGAGGTAAACAGCAGCACAGCAAAACCAAGGATCAAAATACCTGTGGCGGCATAGCCAAGGTAAAGAGCGCTGAATTGGTTTGCCGCTTCCTCTGAGAAAAGAGTGATCTTCCATCCTGAGGCGGTGGTGGTTTTCGCTTCTTGGGTTTGCAGGCCACTTTGCCAAAGGCGGGCACCCTCACCATCGCTAATGTGAAACCCCTCTTGATCATTGAGTAAGTGGGTGAGTGGCTGAAACCAAGGCGCAATGGCCTGCGCCACAATTAAGTAGGCTTGGGAGCCCACCTTATGAACAGTAATTAGCCTAGCAGGATTACCTGCCATAAAGGTGTAGGCACTCTCTTTTTCGCGCAATTGGCGTAATAGATCCCGCTCGGTGAAGCTCAACGCTTGTTGGCTTTCCTGTGTGCCAAGCAGCTTTACCTGAGAGTGGGGAAGAAACTGTTCTATTTGCTTCGCTATGCGTTGGCGAGCCTGAGGTTGTGAGGCGTTTTGGGCCACTAGCGGGCTTTTCGCCAACTCTGCAGTGTTTTTAAGTTGTATGCTTAAGAGGTGCTGCAAATGTGCTGCGGCAAAATCCATTTTCATTTGCTGCTGTGCTAAGTGCTGAGGCTGTGATTGCACATAAGCAAAGGTAAAAGCGGCAGCACTGATCAACAGCGCCACCATGCTGAGCAATAATATTCCCCCAGTGCTCAGTGATTTTCGCATGGCAACTCGTTCTCGCTTTTTCACCATAACCCTTCCCGTTGTTTGTTCTTGAGGTGAAGTACGGTTATAACTTACCGCTATGCCCAAAGCCTCCAGTTTCACGCTCTGTGGCTACAAAATCTTCCACTTCTTCTAGTGTTACTTGCATAATGGGCACGATGATTAACTGTGCTAACCGCTCCCCAGGGGTTAGCGTGTAGGCCTTATCGCCACGATTCCAACAAGAAACCTTCAACTCCCCTTGGTAATCCGCATCGATTAAGCCCACTAAATTACCTAATACCAAGCCATGCTTATGGCCAAGCCCCGAGCGCGGTAAAATCATGCCGTCGTAGC
Source organism: uncultured Alcanivoracaceae bacterium (assembly GCA_937943665.1). GTDB lineage: Bacteria > Pseudomonadota > Gammaproteobacteria > Pseudomonadales > Alcanivoracaceae > CALEAR01. Next base: position 1,234 of record CALEAR010000081.1, on the reverse strand, counting down.
TAGTATCCTCAATATAAATGTCCATACCCGTTTTAATGATCTCAGCTTGTCCTTGCGCAATGTTAAGTGGGGCTTCTATCATGGCACGCAGATCCAACCCTGCAGAACCTTCAGTGGCATAAGTGGGAAGCGGAAATTCCGTACCCAAGCGTTGATCCAGAATTTTGAATTGTAGTTTCATCATCGTTACTTCTTATAGCGAATGGCAATGAGCTCAATTAACTGTTGGGCAATTTGGGATTTCCCCGCCAAGGGCAGCACCTTGTGGCCCCCTGGCCAAATTACAGTGAGTGCGTTGTTATCGCTGTTAAAGCCCACATTTTTCCCTGAAACATCGTTAGTGGCGATCATATCGAGGTTTTTGCTTTTTAATTTGCCACGGGCATATTCCACCACATCGTGGGTTTCAGCCGCAAAACCCACGGTGAAGGGGCGTTTAGCGTGTTGCGCCACATCTGCCACAATATCGGGGTTTTTCACCAAGGTGAGGTGGATTTCACCGGTGGATTTTTTAATTTTCTTATCTGCCACGTCGGTGGCGCGGTAATCGGCCACAGCAGCGGTGGCAATAAAAATATCGCAGCCGGCTTCCACCACATCCAAACAGGCTTGGTGCATTTCTAAGGCGCTGGTGACATCAATACGATGCACGCGTTGAGGGGTCTCTAAGTTCACTGGCCCGCTAATTAGGGTTACCTTGGCGCCTGCTTCCATGGCTGCAGCAGCCACAGCAAACCCCATTTTGCCTGAACTTTGGTTGGTGATATAGCGCACTGGATCAATGGCTTCGCGGGTGGGGCCGGCGTTTACTACCACATGTTTGCCGGTGAGCAATCCGTGATTAAACACATCCGCCGCTAAGACGGCAATATCCTCAGGCTCTAACATGCGGCCAGGGCCCACTTCGCCGCAGGCCTGGGTGCCCGCATCAGGCCCAAAAATCCGAACGCCTCTTTCCTCAAGCAACAAAATGTTAGTTTGTGTGGCAGGGTCAGCCCACATTTGCTGGTTCATGGCAGGAGCAATGGCAATGGGCGAATCCGTGGCCAAACAAAGGGTGCTTAGCAAATCGGCACCGTGGCCATGGGCCATGCGTGCAATAAAGTTGGCTGAGGCAGGAGCAATTAAAATTAAATCCGCCCAACGGGCAAGTTCAATGTGCCCCATGGCGGCCTCTGCACGGGTATCTAATAAATCCGTGTGCACAGGATTTCCTGAAAGCGCCTGCATGGTA
>CALEAR010000080.1 GCA_937943665.1 uncultured Alcanivoracaceae bacterium | reverse complement strand
TTTATATCGCCAAGCATCAGAGGATACAGTACTCACTGCCGATCGTTCCCGCATGCTTCCCAATGGGCTTGCCGAACTGTTAGGGGATGTGGAAGTCATGGAACCCCAACGCGAGCTTCGTGCAGACCAAGCAGCCTTCAACCAAAATACGGGGGATTTCTTCCTTAAGGGCGGCGTTACCGCCAACTCCCCCACCTACAGTTTTGAAGCTGAACGCATGAGCGGCAACCAAAACAAAGATGCCGCGCAGTTGCACAATGTGCGTTTTTCTTTATTTGAGAATCACGCCCGAGGCTCGGCTCGCAAAATCGAGCAGCAACAACGGGTTTTCCTCATTGATGAGGCTAGCTACACCACGTGCCCGCCCCATAAAAACACTTGGAGCATTTCTGCTAAACACTTAACCTTAGATCAAGATAAGGGTTGGGGCACAGCGAGCCATACGGTGTTTAGGCTATACGATAAACCTTTCTTTTATTTACCTTGGCTCACCTTTCCCATTGATGACCGACGGAAAACAGGGCTGCTTTTTCCCACCATCAGCTTTCGTGATGATGATGGGCTCGATTACTCCCAACCCATCTATATCAACCTTCACCCACAGTATGATGCCACAGTGGCACCGCGCATTATTCAGCACAGAGGGGAAGGCATCGATTCTGAGTTTCGTTACCTCACGCAGTTCGGCGAAGGCAAGCTGAGCTATGGATTTCTCGCCAGTGATCGCCGTTTTGATAACGAAAACCGTGAAATTGCCGCTTGGCAGCACAGTGGCAGTATTAATCGCTGGTACTTTTCAGCAGATTACACCCGTGTGTCTGATGATTTCTATTTCAAAGATTTAGACACAGGGCTCGATGTGCGCTCTCAAACAAGCTTGGCACAACAAGCCGAGGCACGTTACCGCGGCCGCCAGTGGCGCTTCCTCACTCGGGTACAGAGTTGGCAAACCATAGACCCAACCCTCGCCGAGCAAAACAAGCCCTATCGCCGTTTACCTCAATTGGAATTAACGGGTGACCCCGAGTTAATCGGCCCGCTAAAAATGCTTTGGCTCAGTGATTTCACCCGTTTTGAGCGCAGTGTTTCCGGTAATGTGCGCAACGTTACTGGTGATCGATTACATCTTGCCCCCGCATTAACGCTTCCCCTATCCACCACTTGGGGCTTCATTGAACCCAGGGCACGTGTGTACCACACCCAATATGCCCTAGAAGGGGTGGATCACACTCAAAAGAAAGAGCCTAACCGCACCTTGGTGGGCACTAGCGTGGATAGCGGCATGTTTTTTGAGCGAGATGCCAGTTTTGGGCACTTGCGTTTACAACAAACCTTAGAACCGCGACTGTTTTATAATAAGGTGCCCAAAAAGGAACAAAGCCACCTGCCCAATTTTGATTCGGGTGAACTCACCTTTGGGTATGATAGCCTGTTCCGCGAGAACCGCCTCACTGGTTATGACCGCATAGGCGATGAGGAAAAGCTCTCCTTAGGTGTTACCTCGCGCTACTTAGATCAAGACACGGGCCGTGAAATCTTAAGATTACGTGCCGCTCAAGCTTATTATTTCGATGACCGCCACGTGCAACGCAGAACCAATGCCCCCATTGAAGACAATAAATGGTCACCTGTGGTGGGAGACCTTACCTGGTATTTCAGCCGTCACTGGCACTTATTTACTGAAATGCAATGGGATAGAGAGGAACGCCAAACCACACAAAGCCGCTTGCGTTTAGGCTATAGCGATGGCGATCGCCGCATTTTCAACCTAGGGTATCGTCAGCGCCGTGAACACCGCGAAGAAATCCGCCAAACGGAACTTGCCATGATTTGGCCTGTCCACCGAAATTGGAGCATCATTGGCCGTTGGCTCTATGATTTGGAAAATAAAAGAGCCATTGAGAACATCGCCGGTGTAGAATATCGAGATTGCTGTGTTCAATTACGCTTAGTGACCTTACGCGATTTAGTGGATCGCCAAGGCAACGGTGAGCTCGAAAGCGATAGCTCCATTATGTTCCAAATTCAACTCACCGGCCTCGGTGGTTTTGGTGGTCGTATCGAAAGTTTGCTTGAACGTAGCATTTCCGGTTATGGAAGACGCTATGGCACCGATAATTAAGGGCTTTCTTATGCTTCAACGCTTTACACAATTTATTTTTACGGGCTTGCTATTGGCCTTAGCCGCTGCCGCCCCCGCAGAACAAGAGTTAGAGATTCTCGACCGCATTGTGGCCGTGGTGAACGATAATGTGATCATGGCGAGTGAACTCGAAGAACGTTTAAACATCATTGCATCAGACCTGCGCGCTCAGGGGGTGCGAGTGCCACCGCGGGATATTTTTGAAAGCCAAGTGCTTGAGCGTATGGTGATCGAAGAACTTCAACTAGATTTAGCCCAGCGCAATGGTATTCGCATTGATGACAACAGCCTTAACCAAGCACTGGTGAATATTGCGCGTCAAAACGATTTAACCTTAGATGAATTCTCCCGCGCCATTCGCGCCGATGGCATGGATTGGTCACAGTTCCGTGAAGAAATTCGCCGAGAAATGATGATGAGCCAGTTACACCAACAAGCAGTGGCTCGCCGCATCAAAGTCACGGATCGTGAAGTAGAGCGTTTCCTTGACTCTGAGATGGGCAAGCAAATGTTCAACTCAGAGATTCACTTGGGCCATATTTTGGTTGAATTGCCCGATGGGGCCACCCCAGATGAAGTGGAAGAAGCTAAACAAAAAGCGGAAAGTATTGTAAAAGAGATCCGTTCTGGCGCCTCCTTTTATGAACAAGCTGTGCGCCACTCTGATGGAGCCGACGCCCTCAAAGGGGGTGATTTAGGCTGGCGTCCCATAGGAGAGTGGCCCACCTTATTTTCAGAAGCCGCCACCACCTTGGATGTGGGCGAAGTATCAGACCCTTTGCGCGCAGGCAATGGTTTCCACATTATTCAGTTGAAGGATAAACGCGGCGATGCCACACAAAAAGTGGAGCAATACCGTGTGCGCCATATTCTAGTTTCTAGCAGTGCTGTACGCTCTCCTCAGCAAGCTGAAGCGTTGATTATTCGTCTGCACCAACAGGTGATGGATGGCGAAGATTTTGCGGCCTTAGCCAAAGAATATTCTGATGATCCCGGCAGTGCTCGTGAGGGCGGTAACCTTGGTTGGGTAAACCCCGGTGAGATGGTGCCCGAATTTGAAGAAATGTATCACAACACCCCAGTGGGTGAAGTGTCCCCCGTATTCCAAACTGAATTTGGCTGGCACTTCCTGCAGGTGTTAGATAAGCGCACCGCCGATATGAGTGAGGAATATCGCCAAATTAAGGCTCGCCAAACCTTGCAACAACGCCGCTTTGAGGAAGAGTTAGAGCAATGGTTGCGAGAACTTCGCGGCGAAGCCTATGTGGATATTCGTTTATAACGTGAGGTGTGAATGAACACTGTGGCTCCCCTTGCCATTACTAGCGGTGATCCTGCCGGCATAGGACCGGATTTAGTCTTAGCTCTGCCTGAGCATGTGCCACACCACCCCATGGTGGTGTTGGGTGATCTGGAGGTCCTAGAGCAGCGGGCTCATCAGTTAGGCCAGAACTTAACGCTACACGCTTGGGAGCCTGGCCATACCCTACCCTCACAGGGTATGGCCGTGTGGCATTGCCCTGCTGGTGCTTCCGTAACGCCAGGACAGCCCAATGCCAATACAGCACAGGGCACCTTACAAATGCTTAATCGTGCCATTGATGGTTGTTTAGATGGTACCTTCAGCGCCATGGTTACGGCCCCTTTAGCAAAATCTGTGATTTGCGAAGGCGCCGACCCCACCTTCACAGGGCACACCGAATACCTAGCGCAGCGCAGCCATACGGAACGTGTGGTGATGATGCTAGCCGCTGATACTCTACGTGTTGCCTTAGCCACCACCCATCTACCCCTAAGAGAAGTGGCAGATGCCATAACACCAGAACTTCTTCAGCAAACCATTGCTATTTTGCACCATGATCTTGTGCAAAAGTTTGGTATCGCTTCGCCTAAGATATTAGTGCTTGGGCTTAACCCCCATGCCGGTGAAAATGGCCATTTGGGCACCGAGGAAAGAGATATCATCATTCCCACTTTAGCGACCTTACGCGAACAAGGGTTTACCCTCACCGGGCCTGTGCCTGCGGACACCGCCTTTTCGCCAGAACTTCTTGCTTCTCATGATGCCGTACTTGCCATGTACCACGACCAAGGCTTGCCTGTGCTAAAGTACGTGGGTTTTGGTAACGCTGTGAATATTACCCTAGGCTTGCCTTTCCTGCGTACATCGGTGGACCATGGCACGGCCTATGCCTTGGCGGGTACAGGCCAAGCCAAAGTGGGCAGTTTAGTGGCAGCCACAACGTTGGCTGCTTCCATTATTCAGCAAAACACTTAGAGGCCCGCAGCATGTCATTTCATAAGGCAAGAAAACGTTTCGGCCAAAACTTTTTGCACGATGACAACATCATTCACAACATTGTGCGCCATATTCAGCCGCAACCTGCAGATGTAATGGTGGAAATTGGCCCAGGCCAAGGCGCATTAACACGCCCTTTGTTAGATGCGGTGGATCATTTACATGCCATTGAACTAGATAGGGATCTGATTGCGCTGTTAGAAAGGCAAATTACGCCTCGGCGGCTCACCTTGCACAATGCCGATGTGTTAAAATTTGATTTCACCGCGCTTTCCCCCACAAAACACCATGATTTACGCGTGGTGGGTAACCTGCCCTATAACATCTCCACCCCCATTATGTTTCACCTCATTGAGCAACTGCAGGTGGTGAAAGATATGCATTTTATGCTGCAGAAAGAAATGGTTAACCGCCTCACTGCCTCCCCCAATAGCAAGCATTGGGGGCGCTTGAGTGTTATGGTGCAATACCACTGCCATACAGAGTTTTTGTTTATGGTGCCACCGCAAGCCTTTGTGCCTGCTCCTAAGGTGGATTCGGCCATTATCCGCTTAACACCGCGCAAAAACATCACTCAACCCGCGCAGGATTACCCCTTATTCGCACGCTTGGTGAACCAAGCGTTCACCCAACGGCGCAAGGCCATACGTAACGGTATTAAAGGCTTTTTAAGCACTGAGGCCATTGCCGCCACGGGCATTGATCCCGAT
>CALEAR010000079.1 GCA_937943665.1 uncultured Alcanivoracaceae bacterium | reverse complement strand
GAAGGGTGCATTGCCTTGCAGGTGCCGCGTTACTTCTTTGGCTAAGGCAAAGCTCTCTTCATTAAAGGCATAAAACACCACTTGGGCCCTTTCCGTGGCTTCCTGCGGCTCGAGCAACAGGCGCTGAGCGCGCAGCTGTTCCACTAACAGCTGTTCTAGCTCTAATTCACGAAAAGGAGTAATGCCCTCTTGCAACTGCGCACTCAACGCCGGATTACAGGTGCGCAACCGAACCGTGTGCCCAGTGGATGCCATGGCGGCAGCAGTAACTAAAGCATTTAGGGTATCGCCGTATACGCAAAGTTCCATAGTGGTATTACCGTTGTGCTTTTTCGTTGATTAAGGCCTGCGCCGCCTTACCAATTTGCGGGTGGCGAAGAGCATAAGCCAAGGTGGCTGCAAAATACCCTTCTTTACTACCACAATCATAGGTTACGCCTGTCATGCGATAGGCCTCTACGGGCTCTTGTGTAATGAGCTCAGCAATGGCATCTGTTAACTGAATTTCATCCCCTGCCCCAGGCTGAGTATGCTCCAATAAAGAAAAAATCTTACCCGGCAGAATATAACGGCCCACCACCGCAAGGTTAGAAGGCGCTTGGCTAACCGCTGGCTTTTCTACCACCCCTGTCATGGTTTGGCTTTCCCCCGCCGCTTGTGCATCTCCTTCCAGCGCCACCACCCCATACTGGGACACACGTTCCTCGGGCACCGCTTCCACCATAATTTGGCTTGCCTGAGTGGCTTCATAGGCTGCCACCATATTGGCTAAATCCACCTTGGGCTGTTGATGATTATCCACTAGCACATCTGGCAACAACACCGCAAAGGGGTTATCCCCCACCACTTCTTTTGCACAGAGTACTGCATGCCCAAGCCCTAACGCTTGGCCCTGGCGCACACTAATAATGCGCACATCATCAGGAACTATATCCCGTAAAGCCTGGAGTAAATCGGTTTTTTGTTTTTGCTCAAGCTGGGTTTCTAACTCAAAATGGCGATCAAAGTGATCCTCAATGGCCCGCTTGGCGCTATGGGTCACTAACACAATTTCTTTAATGCCCGCTGCCACAGCCTCCGCCACCACATACTGAATCACAGGCTTATCCACCACTGTGATCATTTCTTTGGGAATGGCTTTACTAGCAGGCAAAAAGCGTGTTCCAAAACCTGCCACAGGTAATACTGCTTTACGAATCATAGTTATCCTCTAATCGAGCGTGAGCCAAGGTGGCATTAAAGCAAAATATGTTATTGTAATAACTTGAAATTAGCTAAACTAAATGCGGCTTAGTATGCCAAAAATAAGATTATGGCACCAACCGCCTACGCACTTAACACAAGGGTTTACAGTAAAAGAAGTGGAACCTTCTGCTTTTGGGGCGCTTAGGCTACCTACGCAAAAGGTTTCTTATAGTTGGTGCAAACCGGTTGTTACATTACACTCGGTTTAACCTTCTATTAAAAATAACGGCGCTAATCTCGCCTAGAAGAATCTAAATTCACAACTCAATCACTGTTTCCATCATGATGGATCACTAACAATGACACTTCCAACACAAGTTACCTTAGTTGAGGTGGGCCCCCGTGATGGCCTGCAAAATGAAGCTACTCCCTTAACTGTACAGGATAAGGTGAACTTTATTCAGGCCTTGGCAGAAACGGGGCTGCGTTATATTGAGGCTGGCAGTTTTGTTTCTCCTAAATGGGTACCTCAAATGGCAGCTAGCGGTGCTGTATTTGGTGCTCTTCAACGCCGTGAAGGCGTTACCTACGCCGCCTTAACGCCTAACCTGCACGGCTTTGAGGATGCATTACAAGCCCGGGTGGATGAAGTGGCTATTTTTGCCGCAGCCACTGAAAGCTTCTCCCAAAAGAACATTAATTGCAGTATATCCGATAGCTTAAAACGCTTTGCGCCCGTTATGGCTGCAGCGCACAAGGCTAATATTCCTGTGCGAGGTTATGTGTCCTGCGTTTTAGGGTGCCCTTATGAGGGCGCTGTAAAGCCAGACCAGGTGGCACAGGTGGCTAAGGAGCTATATACCATGGGCTGCCGTGAAATTTCCCTTGGCGATACCATTGGCACGGGCACTCCTACTGCCACACGCGCCCTTATTGAAGCCGTGGCAAAACATGTTCCTCGTGAGCACATTGCCGGCCACTTTCATAATACCTATGGCCAAGCGCTCGCTAACATTTATGCTAGCCTCCTTGAGGGTATTACCGTTTTTGATAGCTCAGTGGCGGGCTTAGGTGGTTGCCCTTATGCTAAAGGCGCCAGCGGCAATGTGGCCACCGAGGATGTGGTATATATGCTTGAGGGC
>CALEAR010000078.1 GCA_937943665.1 uncultured Alcanivoracaceae bacterium | reverse complement strand
ACATGCGGTTTTGCTTTGCGCAAAACTTCCACAAAAGCGGCACTCGGTACCGCCACAAAAACAATGGTAGCGTCAGTGAGTGTGGCTATGAGGTCATCACTGGCGCGAACGCCCGAGGGCAATAGGCTGCCCGGCAAATATTTAGGGTTCTCACTGTCATCATTAATGGCTGCAGCTGTTTCCGCATCCCTCACCCACAAACGGGCTTCATGACCATTCTGCGCTAAAATGGTGGCCACAGCGGTTCCAAAACTTCCCCCGCCTAATACAGCGGCCACTTCTTTACGCTTTATACTCATACATTTTCCTAAATCGTTATTGCGATACGGGTACTATGTGTTCCACATCTTCAATTCTGTAGTGATAGGCGGTGCTACCAGCGCCCATGGGCACCATCAAAGTGATATTGTACCCCACTTCAGTCAACTGCCCGCGACGCACTCTCCCCTTCACATCGTGAACTTCCACCCATTGTCCCACTAAGGTTTCATACTCCGATGCCACGGTCTCACTGGAAGATTCCTCCCCTTCAGGTGTTTCATCCTTATCTTCACGCATATCTTCCATGTTGGGTTTGAGTACGCTCGGCACATCATCTAACTCACCAACGCGAATGTACTCGCCCGAAGCTAAAACAATGCCTTTTACCCTGTGTTCAGGGTAAAAAGTTTCAACGCTACCCGCTCCCATGCGCTGCGTCATTAACAAGCCTCGTTCTGTCACCGCGGAAAGCACCCCTTGGAACTCCCCTTTTTGATCCTTCAGTTCCACGCTTACCTCTTCTCCCTCAAAGCTAGTAAGCTCATGGAATTCCACTGTGCGCTGGGATAAATGTTCCTTAGCATGCACCACCAAGGTTTCGGGCTCGCTTGTTTCTTCCACCAAAGTGGTTACCTCTAACGCACCTGGCTCTAGCTGCCAACCGTTTTCCGTGCGTTTAAATTCAGAGTACCACGATTCCATGCGCTGATTATTTAAAGTTAAGCGCAAGTTCACTTGGCCGACCCCGCGCAAAGGGTACATTTTAGCCTGCAAAACCTCCATATTTTCAATTAACCCACTGGGGTAACGCTGAAGAATGTGCTGCTCTAAGAGGTAAATCAGAGTATCTTCATGATCATAACTCGTATCCACTTGCCCGAGCTGATAGCGAAGCTTGTTCGTGTAAACAAACATATCCCCCACTAAGTAGCTCATGGGCTCGCCGGGTAGCACCAACTCAATCTGGGCTACCAACTGATGCTTATCTAAGGGATACCAAGACAAACGTAAACGGTAACCTTGAGGAATAATACGGGTGTTAAATTGCTCTGTTGTGGCATCTTTCCAAGAAATTTGCACCTCTGGACCATCAAGATCTGTGGGATTCACGGACAGCTCAAAGGCCTCAGTGGCCGCTAACGGTTTATCAAACACTAAACGCAGTTCTTTCTCGGGCAATAAAGCATTATCCGAAGGAAAGCTAACAACATTCCCTGTGACTTCTGCCCGCACAGGTTCAAAGGGTTGATCCAACAAAAGCCCTGCAGCCCGTTTATGCTCACGCTTACGCAGATCACGCCACATAACCCGTTCTGTAGATAATAAGGAGCCCGCCACCTCTTCTTCCGCTTCTTGGCCAGCGCTTAAATAATCCGTTACCCAAGGGGTTTGCACAACGTATAAGAAGAAACTCAAGATAATGGCAGCCAAGCCCATGGCACGTAAGAACACCCAAGGTGCTAGTGGCCACCAATTGTGCCGAATATCTGTGACCGGGAAAAAGGGAAGCAACAACCACACCCAAAGGGATCTTTCCTCACCCAATCGGCGCATTAAAAGAACGGTTGCTAGCCAAAACACAAGCAACCCAAGTACAAACATCGTGCTTATCATGAACAGAGATCACCCTGAGATCGAGAATACAAGCAGCAAAATATCACGCTTTTTCCTTATTGGGCAGGAGACAGTTCACTTCTTTTTATTTACCGTGATGGTAACCACAACTCCCAATAGCCACTGCGTTAACAGGAAGCATTGTACACACTTTTAATACATCAAAGGACTTGTTTTACTGTGCTTTCGAGGGTATATAAGCGCAATGAATGGTAATGACACTTTATTACCATTGATGTTGCGTTACTAACACAGATTCTCTTGGTTTATTGTTGTAGGTAATAACAGGAGGGGCTGCAATGACCGAGCACCATGATGACACTGACTATAGTGATGCGGATGACCAACTTATGACGGATGATATTGAATTACTAGATGACGATATTGTGGAAGATGAAGTTGAAGAGGAAGAAAGCACCACTTCCACAAGAGGCTTCAATATGGAAGTGCGTCAACGCATTGAAGAGCGCTTAGAAGAGCGTCGATTAGCAAAGGAACTAGGTGGCTACGAAAGCTACGACATCGACGATTTCTAAAGCTATCACATGTTAAAAACGCCCCCATTTGGGGGCGTTTCTTTTCTGTGCTTAGATTACCAACCTGTGAGCTCTTTTAGTGCTTCACCCATTTGCGCAGGGTTGCGTACCGTCTTCACTCCAGCGGCTTCTAAGGCTTTGAACTTCTCATCCGCAGTGCCCTTACCACCGGAGATAATGGCTCCTGCGTGCCCCATGCGTTTACCAGGAGGCGCTGTTACCCCTGCAATATAAGATACCACGGGCTTAGTTACATGCTCTTTAATATAGGCGGCCGCTTCATCTTCAGCGGTACCACCAATTTCACCCACCATAATAATGGCTTCCGTTTGCGGGTCATTCTCAAACAACTCTAAGGCATCAATAAAGGTCATCCCAGGAATGGGATCCCCACCAATACCAATACAAGCGGATTGGCCAAAGCCCAAGGCTGTGGTTTGATTCACAGCTTCATAGGTTAAGGTTCCTGAACGGGAAACAATACCCACTTTACCTGGTTGGTGAATATGCCCTGGCATAATACCGATTTTGCACTTCTCACCAGGCACTATGATACCGGGGCAGTTTGGCCCAATGAGGCGAACCCCACCCTTTTGCACCAAGTACTCCTTCACATAGAGCATATCCATGGCTGGAATACCTTCTGTGATACACACAATAAGCTCAATACCCGCATCGGCGGCTTCAATAATGGAGTCCTTACAAAAGGGCGCTGGCACATAAATCACTGAAGCAGTGGCACCTGTGGCTTCTACCGCTTCTTTCACAGTGTTAAACACGGGTAAGCCCAGATGGGTTTGCCCACCTTTGCCTGGGGTGACCCCCCCTACCATTTGTGTGCCATATTCAATGGCTTGTTGCGAGTGCAAGGTGCCTTGAGCGCCAGTAAAACCTTGGCAAATCACCTTGGTGTTACGATCAATTAAAATACTCATTGTGCGCCCCCTACTGCTTCAACAATTCGTTCAGCGGCATCATTAAAACCCTCTGCCGCAATAATGTTCATGCCACTTTCTTCTAGCAAGCGGCCACCTAATTCGGCGTTATTGCCTTCTAGGCGCACCACCACTGGCACCTCAACGCCCACTTCTTTCACCGCGCCAATAATACCTTCGGCGATCAAATCACAACGCACGATACCGCCAACAATATTTACTAAAACGCCTTTTACTTTTTCATCGGATAAGATGATTTTAAAGGCCTCTGTAACGCGTTCCTTAGTGGCACCACCACCCACATCTAAAAAGTTTGCGGGTGAACCACCCTTCAATTGAATCAAATCCATGGTGGCCATGGCCAAGCCGGCACCGTTTACCATGCAGCCGATGTTGCCATCCAATGCCACATAGTTAAGGTCCCATTCGGCTGCGCGGCGCTCCCGAGGATCTTCTTGGGTGGGGTCATCAAAGCGCTGTAGAGATTTTTGACGATACAAGGCACTGCCATCAATATTCACCTTGGCATCCAAGCAATGGAGATCACCTTCATCAGTGATAACCAAGGGATTAACCTCCAAAAGGGCGAGATCGCACTCCTCAAACATTTTCGCAAGACCTAAAAAGATCTTAACGAACTGATTGATTTGCTTACCCTGAAGACCAAGCTTAAAGGCCATATCGCGCGCCTGATAAGGCTGTGCCCCCACTAAAGGATCCACGGCCGCCTTAAGGATTTTTTCAGGGGTTTCTTCCGCCACGGTTTCAATTTCAACTCCACCTTCCGTGGAAGCCATAAATACAATACGGCGTGTGGCTCTATCTAGCACGGCACCAAGATAAAACTCCTTGGTAATCTCTGTGCAAGGCTCCACCAAAATTTTAGAAACAGGTTGGCCTTTTTCATCGGTTTGGAAGGTTACCAAACGCTGACCTAACCAACGGTTCGCAAACGTTTTTGCCTCTTCCGCATTATCCACGAGCTTCACACCGCCCGCTTTGCCACGCCCTCCGGCATGTACTTGGGCCTTCACTACCCAACGGTCTCCGCCGATTTCAGCCATTTTTTCAGCCACTTCTTCGGCGGTATCACAGGCAAACCCTTTTGATACAGGCAAGCCATATTCAGCAAACAGCTGCTTTGCTTGGTACTCATGTAAGTTCATAGGTCGCTTCCATCTATATTTTGTTAAAAATAAAAAGGCTTGAATTTTCAAGCCTTTTTAAAACTACTTACGTCGACGCTGAGCAATATGAATGGCTTTATAATCTGCTGCTAAAGCCGCTTCATGCACTGTCTCCGATAAGGTTGGGTGGCTAAACACCATAAGTTGTAAATCTTCAATGGTGGCGCCAAACTCCATGGCAATAACCCCTTGTTGGATCAACTCAGAGGCTTGAGGGCCCACCACGTGCATACCCAACACTCTATCGGTGTCTGCGTCTGCAACAAACTTTACCAACCCAGTGGTTTCACCTGAGGCTAAAGCACGACCGTTGGCCACAAAAGGCACCGCACCTGTTTTGTAGTTCTCACCAGCCGCTTTCACCTCATCTTCTGTTTTACCTACCCAAGCAATTTCAGGATGCGTGTAAATCACCGCCGCAATGGCATCATAATTCACCTGAGTGTGCTCACCGGCAATAACATCAGCCACCATTACCCCTTCCTCAAGGGCTTTATGGGCTAAGGCTGGGCCGCGCACCAAATCACCAATGGCATACACACCTGTTACCTCTGTGCGGCATTGGTTATCAGCAAAAATGTAGTTACGCTCATCGAAGGTAACGCCGGAATCAGCAGCTAATAATGCTGAAGTGTTAGGACGACGCCCCACTGCCACAATAAGCTTATCAAACACTTCTTTATGTTCGCCGTCTTTATCGGCATAGCTCACTTCCACACCTGCATCGGTTACCTCCGTGCCAAGCACACGAGCGCCCAAACGGATATCCAAGCCTTGTTTCTTAAAGGCTTTACCCGCTTCCCGAGCAATTTGTTTATCCACGTTGCCAAGTAAGGTATCCACGGCTTCAAGGATAACCACCTCAGCACCCAAACGTGACCAAACACTGCCCAATTCAAGACCAATAATACCCGCACCAATCACACCCAAGCGCTTAGGCACCTCTTGGAATGCTAAGGCACCGGTGGAATCCACAATTTTTTCTTCCACTAAGGGCGCCACAGGAATTTCCACAGGCTCTGAGCCAGCCGCTAAAATCACATGGTCTGCGCTCAAGGTTTGGACATCTCCGCCCTCAAGTGGCGAAAATTGTACTTGTTTACCAGCCAACAGCTTTCCTGTGCCTTGTAACCAAGTCACGTTATTGGCCTTGAACAAGGAGGCAATGCCGCCAGTGAGCTGCGTCACCACCTTGTCTTTACGCGCTTGCATGGCGGGAACATCAATATCGACTTGTTCCACTTTAATGCCATGCTCTGCAAAGCTCTGTGTGGCCTCATAAAATTTCCATGAGGAATCCAATAGGGCTTTGGAGGGAATACAGCCCACATTCAGGCAGGTGCCACCAAGTGCTGGCTTACCGTCTGCACCGACGCGCTTTTCAATGCACGCGGTTTTAAAACCATGTTGCGCAGCACGGATGGCGGCGGCGTAACCACCTGGGCCGCCACCGATCACAATCACATCATATTTATCTGTCATACATTAGTCCTTTGGGTAAGTCCCCTAAATATCAAGCAACAAGCGAGCAGGATCTTCGATGAAGTTTTTCACCGCCACTAAAAACTGTACCGCTTCACGACCATCAATTAAGCGGTGATCGTAGGAAAGCGCTAGGTACATCATGGGTAAAATTTCCACCTTGCCATTCACCGCCATGGGACGTTCCTGAATCTTGTGCATACCAAGAATAGCGGTTTGCGGTGGGTTCAAAATGGGCGTGGACAGTAAAGAGCCAAACACACCACCATTAGAAATGGTGAAGGTTCCACCTGTCATATCATCAATGCTCAGCTTACCATCTCGGGCCTTAGTGCCGTACTCGATAATGTCGGATTCAATTTCCGCTAAACCTTTTTGGTCACAATCGCGCAGTACTGGTACCACTAATCCACGATCAGAGGACACGGCCACACCCACGTCGTAATAACCGTGGTACACAATGTCATCTCCATCGATGGAGGCGTTCACTTCGGGGAAGCGTTTCAAGGCTTCCACACAGGCACGCACAAAGAAGCTCATAAAGCCAAGGCGCACACCGTGGGTTTTCTCAAAGTCCTCTTGGTAGCTCTTACGCATTTCCATGATGGGCTTCATGTTCACCTCATTAAAGGTGGTGAGCATGGCCGCCTCATGTTGCGCGGCTACTAAGCGCTCGGCAATACGTTTACGCAAACGAGTCATGGGTACGCGGCGTTCCTCGCGAGCGCCCATTAAAGGCTGGGTGTTTTCTGGCTGAGCTTGCGGCGCAGCGGGCGTATCGCTGCGCTGTTGGCTGCGAGCCGCCACCACAGCTTGCACATCTTCTTTGGTAATACGGCCACCCTTGCCGGTGCCTGTAATCTCTGATGCGCTAAGGCCGTGCTCACTTATTAGTTTGCGTGCCGCCGGTGCCGCTACGCTATCGTCGGAAGCTTCAGGTTCAGCTGCTGGCTCTGCTGCCTCTTCTTTAGGCGCCTCCTGAGCTGCCACTGCACCGGCCTCAAGCACGGCAATCACCTCTTGGCTCTCAACTGTGTCACCCTCTTGTTTCACAATGGATGAAAGCACACCGGCTTCCGGTGCCACAATCTCGAGTACTACCTTATCGGTTTCAACATCAGCCAGTAGTTCATCACGTTTTACGGCTTCGCCTTCTTTTTTATACCAAGTGGCAATGGTGCCATCGGCTACGGATTCGGGAAACTGTGGCGCTTTGATTTCAATTGACATAATTAGCCCTTACTCTTGCAATTCTTTCGTTTAAACCACTGCAAATGCAGCTTCAACTAACTCTTGCTGTTCTTTCAAATGCTGAGACATGAGCCCCGTTGCCGGTGCAGCAGCCGAACGGCGACCTGCATAACGCAAGTTCAACGAAGGATTAAATCGTTGCGCTGCGTTACGCATGTGATGCTGACTGCAGTACCAAGCGCCTTGGTTCATGGGCTCCTCTTGGCACCACACCAAGGTTTCCGTGTTCTTAAAAGGCGCCAAGGCTTCATCGAGTTTCTTTCCAGGGAAAGGATACAGTTGCTCAATACGAATGATGGCCGTATCTGTGATATTGTTTTCCTCACGATACTCCAATAAATCGTAATAAACCTTTCCACTGCACATAATCACACGCTTCACCGCTAAAGGATCCACATCATGAATTTCAGGCAATACGGTTTGGAACTGACCGTTCGCCAATTCATCTAATGTGGAAGTAGCACGCTTGTGACGCAATAAACTCTTCGGGCTCATTATCACCAAGGGTTTACGCAAGGGCCTTATGGCCTGGCGTCGTAACAGGTGGAAAATTTGTGCAGGTGTGGTGGGTACACACACTTGCATATTATGCTCAGCACACAGCTGCAAGAAGCGCTCTAAACGTGCTGAAGAGTGTTCAGGCCCCTGCCCTTCGTAGCCATGAGGAAGCAGCATGGTTAAGCCACATAAGCGCCCCCACTTGGCCTCTCCTGAGGAGATGAATTGATCAATCACCACCTGAGCACCGTTGGCAAAATCACCAAACTGCGCTTCCCAAATAATCAAGGCTTTAGGTGTGGTGGTGGCATAACCGTATTCAAAGGCCAACACCGCCATTTCTGAAAGCAGGGAATCATAAATCTCAACGGGCGGCTGATCCTCACTCAAATGAGCCAAGGGCATATAGCTACTGCCATCTTTCTGGTTATGCAATACCGCATGACGATGGGAGAAGGTGCCGCGACCACAATCCTGACCGGTTAAACGCACCTGATACCCCTCATCAAGCAAGGTGGCATAGGCCATGGTTTCTGCATACCCCCAGTTAATGGGTAAAGCACCGGCAGTCATTTTAACGCGGTCATCAAGAATGCGTTTCACCTGACGCTGCACCACAAACCCTTCAGGCAATTCAGCGAGTTTATTAGCCAGTGCCTGTAACCGTGAAAGATCAAAGCTAGTATCCCATTCATCCACCACCTCGTGGCCTAAGTAAGGCCCCCAATCCACGTACATGGCTTTGTTGGGCTCTAACACAAGGTTTTTCACCACATGGTGGCCCTTGATGAGCGCTTCGCGATACTCATCAATTTTTTGCTCGTTTTCCTCCTCTGTGATCACCTTCTCTTTCATTAGGCGCTCAGCATAAAGAGTACGAGTGGTGGGATGCGACTTGATCTTCTTGTACATCATGGGCTGGGTAGCAGAGGGTTCATCTGCTTCGTTGTGCCCTAAACGACGGTAGCAAATAAGATCAATCACCACGTCTTTCTTAAACTGCATGCGATAATCCGCAGCCAGCTGTGTAACAAAGTACACTGCCTCAGGATCATCACCGTTCACGTGGAAAATAGGTGCTTGCACCATTTTAGCCACGTCTGTGCAGTACTCTGTGGAGCGGGCATCCTCCCGCTTACTGGTGGTAAAGCCCACCTGGTTATTCACAATCACGTGGATGGTGCCGCCCACTTTATAAGCGCGGGTTTGTGACATTTGGAAGGTTTCCATCACCACACCCTGCCCGGCAAAAGCAGCATCGCCATGGATTAAAATAGGCACCACTTGATCACCGGTTTTATCGCGACGACGTTCCTGACGCGCCCGCACCGAGCCCTCCACCACTGGAGAAACAATCTCTAAGTGCGAGGGGTTAAAGGCCAACGCCAAGTGCATTTCACCACCTGGAGTTTGCACGTTTGAGGAGAAACCTTGGTGATACTTCACGTCATCTGAACCACCTTCATAAATGGTTTTACCCTCAAACTCTTCGAAAAGCTCACTTGGTCGCTTACCTAAAATATTCACCAATACGTTTAAGCGACCTCGGTGTGCCATACCAATAACGATTTCTTTCACACCGTAGCTACCGGTGCGCTGAATAAGCTCGTCCATTAGAGGGATTAACGACTCGCCCCCCTCAAGGCCAAAGCGCTTCGTACCCGGATAGCGACCGCCGAGATACTTTTCTAGCCCCTCAGCAGCATTCAATTGAGATAAAATATGGCGTTTCGTTTCTGCACTAAACTGCGGGTTGCTGCGTACACTTTCCAAACGCTGCTGTATCCAGCGCTTTTCCGTGGTATCCACAATGTGCATGTATTCCGCACCAATGGAACCGCAATAGGTGCTGCGCAGGCAATCCACAATTTCACGGAGCGTGGCCTCTGATTTACCAATAAAAAGGTTACCCGTATGGAAAACGGTATCGAGATCTGCCTCGCTTAAGCCGTGATGGGATAATTCAAGATCTGGCACCCTTTCTCTAGCCATGAGGCCGAGTGGGTCAAGGTTGGCCACCTGGTGGCCGCGGTTACGATAAGCCGCTATGAGATGGAGTACGCGAACTTGACGTCTTTCATGTTCTGTACTTACCGCACTGGCGCCGAATTTCTGCACCCGAGAACGATTTTTCGCCTCAAGCAAAAAATGTTCTCTAATGGCTTTATGAGAAATATCGGATTCAATATTACCTTCTACACTGGGGAGTTTATCAAAATATGCACGCCAATCTTCAGGAACTGAATTCGGGTCAGCCAAGTAAGATTCGTACAGTTCGTCAACATAAGCGGAGTTGCTCCCTCCGAGGTGTGAAGAAGCCCACTGTTGCCGCATAGAACTGTCTTGCATCGTATTTAATTCCTTTTGGGAACGTTGCAGACTCCGAGTTGCTTGCTCACTGCAACGGGAGTCACCGCATCATTCTGCGTTGTACTTTAGAAGCGCACGCCGGATAAGCAGCGCTTCCCCCGAAACAATCTTATAACACTTCAAAGCCAATGACTTCAAAGTCACTTTAGTGTAAAGCTTCTAAAAAAATATTGTTACCTATAGAGGCAATATTTTTAGTAAATAGTTCTCTGAATGTTATTTCCCTCCTCCTTTAGTTTGATAGCCAAATTTTAAGCAAAAAAAACGGCCCGAAGGCCGTTTTTTTTAAATAGAACGCTCCAAGAGCATTTGGCGAATATTGCCAATGGCTCTGGCTGGGTTGAGCCCTTTTGGACACACACTCACACAGTTCATAATGCCCCGGCATCGGAACAAGGAGAATGGGTCCGTCATGGCATCAAGTCTTTCCTCGGTGGCAGTGTCACGACTATCTGCCAAGAAGCGGTAAGACTGTAATAGCGCCGCTGGTCCTAAGTACTTCTCTGGGTTCCACCAGAAAGAAGGACAGCTTGTGGAGCAGCAAGCACACAAAATACACTCATATAAGCCATCGTACTTGGCTCTATCCTCAGGGGACTGCAAGCGCTCAATGGCAGGTGCAGGTGTATTGTTAATTAGGTAAGGCTTCACCTTTTCGTACTGGTTATAGAACATGGTCATGTCCACCACCAAGTCACGAACCACAGGCAAACCTGGTAAAGGGCGAATCACTAGCGTCTTTTTACCTTCAAGCACACCGGGTGCAGTGGCGGACAAAGGTGTGATACAAGCCAAGCCGTTTTTACCGGCAATGTTCATGCCATCAGAGCCACAAACGCCCTCACGGCAAGAGCGGCGGAAAGCCAAGGTTGGGTCCTGCTCCTTTAGCAGCTCCAACAGCTCAAGCACCATCATGTCTCGGCCGCCGGTATCCACCTCATACTCTTGCATATAAGGTTCGCGGTCTGTCTCTGGGTTGTAACGATAAACACTAACTTTCATTCCCGCTCTCCTTAGTATGTGCGTGCTTTAGGTTCGAAGGCTTCTACTGTCTTAGGAGCAAAGTTCACAGCACGCTTACCCAAGGTTTTAGTATTAGGATCGTAAATGGAGTGGCATAGCCAGTTCTCATCATCACGATCAGGGTAATCATAACGGCTGTGAGCACCACGGCTCTCTTTACGGCCCTCTGCCGCCACAGCAGTGGCTTCAGCCACTTCGAGTAGGTTATCCAACTCTAAGGCTTCCACACGAGCAGTGTTAAAGGCTTTACTCTTATCAGTAAGCACGGCATTAGCAATGCGCTCACGCAATTCTGCCACCTGCACCATGCCCTTTTCCATTAGCTCACCCTTACGGAATACACCAAAGTTAGCCTGCATGGTGTTTTGTAGCTCTTTACGTAGCTCCGCCACGGATTCACCCTTGGTGGAAGATTCATTCCAACGACGTAAACGCGCAGTGGCTGCTTCTATATCATCGCTGTTTGGTTCTGCCTGCTCCATGCCCTGGCGCAATGCGTCTTCAATGAAGAGTCCAGCCGCACGACCAAACACCACCAAATCCAGCAAGGAGTTACCGCCTAAACGGTTGGCACCGTGCACGGAAATGTTGCCCACTTCACCCACTGCAAAAAGACCATCAACGATCTGGTCCTCACCCTCATGACCACCGCTTAAGCGTAATGCTTGGCCATGAATATTGGTGGGGATACCGCCCATCATATAGTGACAGGTGGGCACCACAGGAATGGGCTCCTTCACTGGGTCCACGTGAGCAAAGGTTTTAGAAAGCTCACAAATACCTGGCAGACGACTGTGCAACACTTCTTCACCTAAGTGATCAAGCTTCAAGAACACGTGATCACCATTAGGGCCTGCACCACGGCCATCGAGAATTTCCATCATCATGGCACGAGCCACCACATCACGGCTGGCTAAATCTTTAGCGTTCGGCGCATAGCGCTCCATGAAACGCTCACCGTCTTTGTTCAGGAGGTAACCCCCCTCACCACGACAACCCTCGGTTACAAGTACACCGGCACCGGCAATACCTGTGGGGTGGAACTGCCACATTTCCATATCTTGAACGGGTAAGCCAGCACGCAAGGCCATACCCACACCATCACCTGTGTTAATTAAGGCGTTGGTGGTGGAAGCAAAAATGCGGCCCGCACCACCGGTGGCTAATACGGTGGCCTTTGATTTAAAGAACACCACTTCACCGGTTTCAATGCACATGGCAATAACGCCACAAATTTGGTTTTTGCCGTTCTTTACTAAATCCACGGCCAACCATTCGCTATAAATCTGTGTATTGTGCTTTAGGTTTTGCTGATACAAGGTGTGCAGCAAAGCATGCCCAGTACGGTCAGCAGCAGCACAGGTACGAGCGGCTTGCTCTGGGTTATCAGGACCCTTGGACTGACCACCGAAAGGACGCTGATAAATACGGCCCTCCTCCGTACGAGAGAACGGCAAGCCCATGTGCTCAAGCTCAAACACCACCTCAGGGCCCACTTGACACATGTATTCAATGGCGTCTTGGTCACCGATGTAGTCAGACCCCTTTACAGTGTCGTACATATGCCAACGCCAATCATCATTAGGGTCCGCACTGGCAATGGCACAGGTAATACCACCCTGAGCAGATACAGTGTGTGAACGGGTGGGGAAAACTTTAGAAATTAGAGCGGTTTTAAAACCAGACTGGGCCATTTGGAGAGAGGCGCGCATTCCAGCACCACCCGCGCCAACAACCACAGCATCAAAAGTAATAGTTCGCATGCTAGACATGACTTAGAAACCTCCCCAAATCACCGCTACTGCCCAAATCATGAGCACTAGGAATGATAAAATCATTAGAGCCTGCACAGCCAAACGCACACAAGTGGCTGCCTTACCAAGCTGTGTCGGCGTTAAATAGTCTGTGGTTACTGTCCACAAACCCACCCACGCATGGGCAACAATCGATAACATCACCACAGTATTGATGATTTGCATGGGTAGGGATCCCATTAACGCCTTCCAGCTGTCATAGCTGATATCGTTGGCGAAAACTAAGTAGCCCATCAAACCGATCATGTAGACGGCCA
>CALEAR010000077.1 GCA_937943665.1 uncultured Alcanivoracaceae bacterium | reverse complement strand
AGTGAGCGCTGCTGCCGAGGCCGCCACTGTAATTAAAGATTTTAGTCTCATTGTTATTCTCCTCGAGATAAGAAAAATACCACCTCTTCAGTAAGAAAAGAGAGAGGTGGTATTTGTTCCATAAGATTAGAGCAAATCGTCAATATCGATTTCTTCTGCGTCGCTTTGATCATCCCAGAAGGTGCCGAGCTCACCGTAAGGGGTTCGCTGGCCTGTGTTATCCGTCCATAAGCGATCAGAAATACCTTGGATAAGATGCGTGGCTAAGGCATCTAGCAAGGTATATTCTTCATTGATGTTGTCATCGTTAGCCACAAACTCGCGAATAGCTTTGCGCATACGCTCTTCATCATCCACGCTGTAGGCTGCCATGGCGTAAAGGGCGCTCGGCAAGCGTACACCGTTTTGGAATCCTAAGCGTACGGATTTTTCTAATTCTGCCCAGGCATCCGCATCTTCAGGTGCGAGCATGGGGAGAATGCTCCAAATTACCGCGCGTGTGCCATCAGGTACACCCCACCACTTGTAGTTATCTAAGCAAGCGGCGCCACGTTGCACTTTGGCAGGCACATCGCGGGGAACACCCACACGGTTGTTGGCGGTGGAGTCATTGAGTAAGGCTTGTAAGCCGGCAATGGATCCCACCATCCAAGCGAGTTCATCAAAATCGTTTTTTAGCTTGGGGCAGCTATCTTCAGTGGCTTCACCAAACGCTTTTACGGTGCGCTCGTAGGCAGCAAGCTGGCGACGCGCAGCGATTTCAGCATAGCGCTTTTGTTGGGTGCGTGCGTCTTTGGCTTCATCCACGTTGCCATTACGAAGGGCGCGTTGGTAACGCATTTCCTCCTCAAGGGCTCTGTCTTCACTGCACAGAGCGGCGGTGGTATAAACCAAGGCACCGAGCTTATCGGGCTTGCTACCCACAGATTCGAAGGAAAGTAACAGCGGGGTGAGGGATTCACCCATGGCACAGGACATGGCCACATCATCGGAATGCATTAAGTAAGGCACCATTTCCGATTGCCCATAGCGAACAAGCACATCCCCTGTGGTTTTGTAGACCATGCCGCAAGCTGAGAGTGCTGCAGCGAGACCACCGATAGCCGCGGTGCGGAATATTTTAGGTAGCATGTAACCTCTCCGTTTTGTTGTTTTTTATGTAGTTGGTTTTACGAGCTAAGGCCAATGGCCGTAAGGCTGTAAAACCTTATCATTGGGTGTAGAGCAGAGGTAATGCTCTTTGCGCGCAATGTTTTTATTAGGTCGTTGGCCTATGATGCGCATTTACAGGCTGTTGACAAGGCCCAAGAGCGTTAGAAATACAATTTTTTAGTCAGTGCACTCTGTGCGAAGGTATGTTTATGAGCAATCAACTTGGAAAGGAAGCTCCCTTTGTGAAATCTATGGTGCGCCGTGATGGTGTGGCGGTGGCCACGGATGCAGTGAAAGGCGGCATGCGAGTGCTGCAAACCGCTTCCGTTTTAGCACGCACAGGGGGTGCCTGGTTGTTGGGGCATCGTCCTGAATTGCCGGTGCTCATGCGTGAAACCTTTGAAAAACTAGGCAGCACCTATATTAAGTTGGGTCAGTTTATTGCCAGTTCTCCTTCCATTTTTCCTGAAGAATATGTGGAAGAATTTCAAAAATGCTTGGATAGCACTCCCACCTTGCCCTTTACCCATATTCGCCGTGTGATTGAAAGCGAGCTTAAGCGCCCGCTGGAGGAGGTGTACGAATGGGTGGATATTACGCCCTTGGCCTCGGCATCCATTGCACAAGTGCATGCGGCACGGCTGAAGAATGGCGCCGATGTGGTCATTAAGGTGCAAAAGCCAGGGGTGCGCAATATTTTGCTCACGGATTTTAATTTCATTTATTTTGCCAGCCGTGTGCTGGAGCTGGTGGTGCCGGGGTTATCTCGCTCGGCAGTATCCGGTGTCATCGATGAGCTGCAAGGCTCCATGTTGGAAGAGTGCGACTTTATTCAAGAGGCCAATAACCTAGAGCACTTTAATGCGTTTTTACAGAACACAGGTAATACCCGTGTGGTGGCACCGCGCCCCTACCGTCAGTACAGCACCAGCAAGGTGCTCACTATGGAACGATTTTATGGCGTGCCGCTTACGGATTTAGATACTTTGCGCCAACATGTGGATGATCCTGCCGAAGCATTAATTACCGCCTTAAATACTTGGTTCACCAGTTTAATGCTGTGTGATTTCTTCCATGCGGATTTGCACGCCGGCAATTTGATGTTGCTCGAGGATGGCCGCGTTGCCTTTATTGATTTTGGCATGGTGGGCCGCATTCGCAAAAACATGTGGCAAAGCATGAGCCGTTTTTTAGAGGGCATTGGCCAAGGAGATATCCCTCAGGTGGCGCAAGCCATGGCAGAAATTGGTATGACCAAGGAAAAGGTGGATATTGAGGCCCTCACCCGAGACATTGAAGCCCTGCAAGAGCGTTTAGGCGTGGTGGATCCCAACAGCCTGCTGGAAGGGGATCGCAACGATAAAGAGGTGAACCGTTTGATCATGGATCTTGTGAATATTGGTGAAAGCCATGGGATCCGTTTTCCACGGGAGTTTGCGCTGCTGCTCAAGCAGTTCCTTTACTTTGATCGCTACGTGCAGGCGCTAGCCCCTGAAATGGATATGTTCAGCGATGATCGTGTGGATATGTGGGGTGCCATGGATGAAATGGCAGGGCTGCTCACCGGAGAAGATGAATAGCCTGGCAGGGGCAGGCCCTGCCGCGGCATTATTGTGCGTTTAAGGCCAGGCCTGTGTACTTGCCACCCTCGGGGCCGAGCAAATACAAATAGGCGGGTAAAATTTCCTCGGGGGTTTTGCGGGATTCTGGCAGTTCCCCAGGAAAGGCTTGTGCTCGCATGCGGGTGCGGGTGCCGCCTGGATTAATACTATGCACGCGAATGTTTGAAGTGTTCTCTAGCTCCTCTGCCAATACCTGCATAAGGCCTTCGTTGGCAAACTTGCTCACCGCATAGGCTCCCCAAAAGGCACGACCCTTGCGCCCCACGCTTGAGGAGGTGAAGAGAACACGGCCATCTTGGGATTGGCGCAGCATGGGCAGCAGGGCGCGGGTGAGGTAAAAGGCAGCGTTCACATTCACCTGTATCACCGTATCCCAAGTGTCTTCAGCATAGTTTTCGATGGGGGTGATGTCCCCCAATAGGGCGGCGTTGTGAATGAGGGCATCTAATCGTCCAAATTCTTTTGTGAGCATGCCGGCAAGCTCGTGGAATTGTTCAGCGGTGGCCACGGCCAGGTTCATGGGCACCATGGCCGGCTGAGGCCCGCCTTCTGATTCAATTTGGTCATACACTTGCTCAAGCTTTTCAGGGGTGCGGCCGAGCAGAATGACAGTGGCACCTTTGCGCGCTAGTGCTAAGGCCAGCGCTTTGCCAATGCCATCACCGGCACCTGTAACCAACATAATGCGATCTTTAAAGGCGTTGTTGGGGCACTGATACTGAAACGCAGCGTCTTGTATTGCAGCTAAATCCATGGCAGTTCCTTTCATCTATTATTCGCTTTCATCATCAAGAGTTGGGGCTGTGGTGAGTAACCCTAAACGTTGTAGCAATTCTTCGGCTTGGGCAGCATAGGCATCGGCTTGCCAAGTAAGCGGGTCTTCATCGTGGCGTAAATAGCCATAAGTGACGGCAATGGTGGCCATATTGGCCCGTCGGCCGGCTTCAATATCGCGCCAGTGATCCCCCACATAGCAGCATTGTTCTGGTGGCGTATTCAGTTGTGCCGCTGCTTTTAATAGCCCTTCGGGGTGGGGTTTGCGTTCTTTCACATGATCAGGGCAAATCACTGTTTGTGCTCGGTGCTTTAGACCAAGGTGTTCCAAAATGGGGAGGGTGAAGCGCTCCGGTTTATTTGTCACTATGCCCCAAGGAATGCCTCTTTCCTCAAGGGTTGAAAGCACGGTTTCCATGCCGGGAAACAGTTGAGTGTGAGCTGCCGGGTTTTCGCGGTAAGCATGCAGCAAAGCATCGAGGTGCTGCTGAAACTCAGGCGCCTCGGGGGCAAGATTAAAGGCTAAACCCACCATGGCAGCTGCACCTTCTGATACCACTGTACGTATTTCGCTTAAACTGATGGCGGGTAACTGCGCAGCAGCAAGCTGTTGATTAAGCAAATGGTGAAAAGCTGGCGCCGTATCTAATAAGGTGCCATCTAGATCAAATAAAACAGCGTTAATCATGTTTCACCGTATGCATGAAATAATTCACAGAAACATCGCGGTTCAGGCGATACACCTGAGTGAGCGGGTTGTACACCATGCCTGTGGTATCGCGCACCGCAAGCCCCGCCTGGCGGCTCCACTGAGCAAGTTCAGAGGGGCGAATAAATTTAGCGTACTCATGGGTGCCTCGGGGCACAAGGTTGAGCACATATTCAGCCCCCACAATGGCGAACATAAAGGATTTGGGGTTGCGGTTAATGGTGGAGAAAATCACATGGCCACCGGGTTTCACCAAGGTGGCACAAGCTTGCACAATGGCGGCAGGATCGGGCACATGCTCTAACATTTCGAGGCAGGTGACCACATCATAATGGCCGGGCCGTTCAGCGGCGAGGGCTTCAGCAGCAATGTGCAGGTATTCAATATCCACCCCAGTTTGCTCCGCGTGCTGGCGAGCCACCTTGAGTGGGGCCTCACCAAGATCAATGCCGGTCACCTGTGCGCCACGCAATGCCATGCCTTCTGAAAGCAAGCCGCCACCACAGCCCACATCCACCACTGTTTTGCCAGGAAGGTTAACAATGTCATCAATGTAATTCAGACGCAGGGGATTAATTTCGTGTAAGGGCCCAAATTCACCGGAGGGATCCCACCACTTTTCCGCTAAGGCTTCGAATTTAGCAATTTCGTGGGTATCCACATTGCGGGGTGAGGTGTTTGTCATATTGCTCTCCTTGTATGTGGGGGCGAACGCCGTGCCCAAGGTGGGCCACGTTGAGTATAGCCCACACAGAACGGGAATAAAGCTTTACGCCGAAAAAGAACCTTACGTACGTCAGTGTTGTAGGTTCATTCTGGCTCTCTTGTGGTATGCTATAGCACTTTTAGTTGTGTGCTTAGATAGGCATCAAGGATTTTGCCTCCTTTCCATTCAGGGCAGAAGGGATTCCATATCAAGCGCCGCAAATCATTTGCTAGCCCAAAAGCAAGGGGAATAGATACACCATGACGGATCTCGCTAGAGAAGT
>CALEAR010000076.1 GCA_937943665.1 uncultured Alcanivoracaceae bacterium | reverse complement strand
GGTTCACGTTATTGCCAAGCCCTAAAGCTATTAAATTGTCATTAGATCTTCTTCTTTCGCTTTTAAGCGGCGATCCACTTCCTCCACCATTTTATCGGTGAGTTGCTGAATCACTTCCTCGCCGCGGCGCTGCTCATCTTCGGAGATCTCTTTTTCTTTTAACAGCTCTTTAATATCAGCGTTAGCATCACGACGAATATTACGAATGGATACACGCGCACCTTCCGCCTCATTACGCACCACACGCACTAAATCACGACGGGTTTCCTCGGTGAGCGCCGGCAAAGGTAAGCGGATTACGTTGCCTGCTGTGGAAGGGTTAAGGCCCAAATCAGATTTCATAATGGCCTTTTCCACTTCTGGCACCAACTGCTGATCAAAGGGAGACACCAACAGGGTACGCCCTTCTTCCACCGAAATATTCGCCACCTGGTTTAAAGGGGTATCCGCACCATAATAAGGTAACAATACATTATCTAACAAACTGGGGTGGGCACGGCCAGTACGCACGCGCGCCAATGCCACATCTAAGGCTTCTAAGCTTTTTTTCATGCGGCTTTCAGCATCTTTTCTAATTTCTTCAATCACCTGAATATCCTCACTACTTATTATTTACCAGCTTCAACCAAGGTACCCTCTTCTTGACCTAACATTAATTGCAATAGGGCACCTTGTTTATTCATATTAAAAACACGCAACGGCATATTGTGATCTTGGCAAAGATGAATGGCCGTGAGATCCATTACGCCCAGGCGCGCGGAAAGCACTTCATCATAGGTAAGGCGTGAATACTTCACCGCATCGGGATTCTTCATAGGGTCGTCATTATACACGCCATCTACTTTTGTGGCCTTTAGTACCACATCGGCTTGAATTTCAATGCCACGCAAGCAAGCGGCTGAATCCGTGGTAAAAAACGGGTTTCCCGTGCCGGCACAAAATATCACGACCTCACCGCGTTTCAAATAGCGAATTGCGTTGCGATGGTCATAATGTTCCACCACACCGCTCATGGGAATGGCTGACATTAAACGGGTTCTAATATTAGAGCGTTCGAGGGCATCACGTAAAGCTAAACCGTTCATCACGGTGGCAAGCATACCCATGTGATCTCCAGCCACACGGTCCAAGCCTGCTTCTTGCAAAGCGGCCCCGCGGAAAAGGTTTCCACCACCCACCACTAGCCCCACTTGCACACCAATTCCCACCAACTGACCAATCTCTAAAGACATGGCATCAAGCACACCGGGGTCGATTCCAAAACCTTCTTCGCCCGCTAAGGCTTCACCGCTTAACTTCAATAAAATGCGATTATATCTCGGCGACCTTTCTTTGGTTGCGTTGGCCATCTTTCTTCTCCACTAGCGACGTTTCTTAATACATGTTTCGAACAAGCTTAACACTCATTGTGGTAAATGCCCGCTTATGTGGGGCATTTATGTACAAAAACGCCTTGCCGATGGGTATATCAGCAAGGCGTTAGGGATGATTCACACAAGCCGAATTACTTCAGCTGCGCCATCACTTCAGCGGCGAAATCTTCTTCCACCTTTTCAATGCCCTCGCCCACTTCTAAGCGTGCAAAGGATTCAATGGTGGCGCCTGCTTTCTTCACAAACTCGCCCACGCTGGTGGAGGGATCCTTAACAAAAGGCTGCTCCACTAAGCTGATTTCTTTCAAGAAGCGCTGCACGCGACCTTGAACCATCTTCTCCATGATCTCAGCAGGTTTGCCTTCCATATCAGGCTGGGCGCGAATAATTTCTTTCTCACGCTCAAGCACTTCGGGATCCACTTGATCCGGTGTTACCACCTGAGGAGAAACAGCCGCCACGTGCATGGCAACATCTTTTGCCACCTCGGCATCACCACCGCTAAGGGCCACTAGTACACCAATTTTACCGCCGTGCACATAGGAACCCACAAGGCCATCGGACTCCAACAACGCCGCACGACGCACTTGGATGTTTTCACCAATTTTTTGAACGAGGTTGTTACGTGCCTCTTCCACGGTCTCACCGTCAGCAGTGGCTAAAGCAGCAAGCTTCTCCACATCGGTTTCGCGGTTGGCTAAAGCGGTTTGTGCCACTTTGTCAGCAAACTCAACAAAGTTGGAATCACGAGCTACGAAGTCGGTTTCAGAGTTCACTTCCACCATAACAGCCACTTTATTATCGTCGGTGGCAGCCACAGCAATAACACCTTCAGCGGCAGTACGGCCTGCTTTCTTAGCAGCAGCCGCTTGACCAGACTTACGTAAATCATCAATGGCACGCTCAATATCACCTTCAGCGGCCACGAGTGCCTTTTTGCACTCCATCATTCCCAAACCAGTACGATCACGCAGTTCTTTTACGAGAGCAGCGGTTATCTTAGCCATGCTATTCACCTCATGCTTATAAATTCAATCGATTGATATAAGTACAGGGGCCTAGCCCCCGTACTTAATTGCCACAAGTGGCATTTAAGATTCGTCAACAGAGGAAGCTGATTATTCAGCCGCTGCTTCTGTTTCCGCCTCTTCTTCAACTTCTACAAAATCATCAGCTTTTGCACCACCTGCCTGCAGGCCAGCGTACTCGCGGCCTTCAATGATGGCATCAGCAATGGCTTTCACATAAAGCTGAATGGCACGAATCGCATCATCGTTACCAGGGATAATGTAATCAATGCCATCGGGATCACTGTTGGTATCCACCACACCGATCACAGGAATACCTAGCTTACGAGCTTCTTTTACTGCGATGTCTTCGTGATCCACATCCACCACAAACATGGCATCAGGCAAGCCGCCCATATCTTTAATACCACCTATGGAGCGCTCTAGCTTCTCCATTTCGCGGGTGCGCATTAGGGCTTCTTTCTTGGTGAGCATTTCAAAGGTGCCATCGGCAGCTTGTGCTTCAAGCTCACGGTAACGGTTGATAGACTGACGAATGGTCTTCCAGTTGGTAAGCATGCCACCTAACCAACGGTGATCCACATAGGGCATGCCGCAACGCTGGGCTTCTTCAGCAATGGTTTGCTGTGCCGCGCGCTTGGTACCAACAAATAAAATCTTGCTATTTTCAGCAGCTGCTTTGTTCGCAAAGGCCAAGGCCTCTTGGAACATGGGCAGGGTTTTTTCAAGATTAATAATGTGAATCTTGTTGCGAGCGCCAAAAATGAAGGGCTTCATTTTTGGGTTCCAGAAACGTGTTTGGTGTCCGAAGTGAACACCGGCCTTTAGCATATCACGCATGGTGACTGTAGCCATGATAAAACTCCATAATGAATCGGGTTATGCCTCCATGTTCCCCAACACTCAACCTACATGCTTACCCTGTAAGCCATGAGGCACCCAGAGCGCTGTGCCGGAACATGTGTGAATTTCCCATACTGGAATTGAAGCATTACACTAAGTAGCTATCGAATTCAGTGGGGCGCGCGCTTTATACCATATACCAGCTTAAACCACAATTATTTTGTCCTTTAAGTTGAGTAAAGCCGCAACAATTTCACACTGAATATTTTGCTTTCACACACTGAAGAATTTGCCACTTTATGAGTATTGTTATTAAAACACCTGAAGAAATCGAAGCCATGCGCGAAGCCGGACAATTGGCGGCGGAAGTGCTGGAAATGATCACCCCCTATGTGCAACCAGGGGTGACCACCGAAGAACTGGATCAAATTTGCTACAACCACATTGTGAATGTGCAAAAAGCCATTCCCGCCAACTTAGGTTATCAAGGCTTTCCCAAAACCATTTGCACCTCGGTAAACCATGTGATTTGCCACGGTATTCCCAGCGATAAGAAGGTGCTTAAAGAAGGAGATATCCTCAACATTGATGTTACGGTGATTAAAGACGGTTGGCACGGTGATACCAGCAAAATGTTTCACGTGGGCAAGCCCACCGTATTACACAAGCGCCTAGTGGATGTTACTCGCGAATGCATGATCCGCGGGATTCAACAAGTGCGCCCTGGAGCACGCTTAGGGGATATTGGCCACGCCATTCAATCCTATGCGGAAAGCCATCGTTTTAGTGTGGTGCGCGAATACTGCGGGCACGGCATTGGTAAGGTGTACCACGAGCCACCGCAGGTACTGCACTATGGCCGCCCCGGTACGGGCCTAGAATTGAAAGAGGGTATGGTGTTCACCATTGAGCCCATGATTAACGCTGGTAAGGCCCGCACTCGTTTACTGGCCGATGGTTGGACCGTGGTAACAGCGGACCGCCGCCCTTCTGCCCAGTGGGAGCACACCATTGCTGTCACCAAAGATGGGTATGATATTTTAACCCTGCGTTCCGAAGAAACCGACTTACAACCCTAAGGAAGCCGGCCTCCATGAGCAGCTTGGATATGCATGCCCTTGCGCAACCCATTATTCAGGCTGTTCATGCCGCAGAGGCACTTGCGGCGTGGCAAACAGGCCGCTTGGCCCTTCTCTCCCATGAAGCGGCTCCACCACTGCCTTATTTCCTAAGCCAACTCACTGATACCTTATTGCAGCGTCTGGCCATTGATTTCCCCAAGCTTAGCTTTATGGCGTGCGGTACCTATGCCCAAGGGTATTTACTGCCCTATGGCACCATTTCTGTGGCCATTGCCAGCCCAAACGCCAAGATCCCCACCGCACTACAAGCCCTTTTAGAGGCTGAGCCAAGGTTTGCGCTACAGCGTCATACCAAGGCCCACACCCCCATAGAAGCGGGAGAACGGATTCGCCAGCGCCATTTAGCAGGCCCAACCCATAGCACAAACCTCCATATTCCGTGGGAAGCAGAGGATATATTTCAGGCCTATCAACACCTTGAAAGAATGCCCTTCAGCAGCACACCGGATCTTTACCATTGTGAAGGTGGTCTCTGCGCTTTGATGCAACAGGAAGAACTACGCCACCTAGTGGCACACCACTATGGGGCGGTTGCTTCCCCCTATGAGGCTCCCTTGGAACAGCAGCGAGCTCGGTTATTACAATTTTGTTGGCAATTACAATGTCTTAAGGGCAACAACACCTTGGTGCTTGAAGCCCCCCAAGCCACTCAGCTGCACAGTGCTCTTCCCCATAAGGCCTATGGCACCGTCTCTGCCTTATTAAAGGCCCTATACTTACACACCTTGGAAAATCAGCGTCTTATGATGCTAGAGCAGCACTTTTTATATGAGCATTGCCAAGATCAACAGAAAAACTTTCACCTAATAAACCGCCGTTTTGTGCTACGCCATAACCAGGTGGAAACGAGCAGCACGCTGATTTTTAAACGCTGGCCCTTCGCCATTTTTGAAATGTTTGCCTTACCCGTGGAAGAGCCTCAGGTGAAAGGCTTCAGCCACCAAAGCTTGGTGCAAGCGTGGGAACACAGGCACGCCTTGCAAGAGGCCACCACCGAGCAAAACTATTGGTTTTTGCGTTTGATTCACCGCCACCCCAACCTCTTTAAAGCACTGCAGATGCTGCATCGTTTAGATTTACTAGGCCAACACTTACCCCCCTTAGCTGAGCAAAAAGGCCATTGGCTCCTTGGCCAAGGCATAAAACATCCGGTGGATGTGCATGCCCTACTTGTGGTGCAGCGGCTACAGCAGTTAATCCACCCAACCACCGAGGCAACCAGTAGCGCCACCCAAGTGAGCCACCATTTGCCCAAACCAGGGTTACTTTACCTCACCGCCCTATTTCACCATTGCTATCGCCAACGCAGCCAAAACCTTACTGCGGCCCAAGCCTTTTGCGAACGCCATGCCCTTGCCGAATGGGAAACCTCCCTTATTTTGTGGTTAATTGAGCACCAAGAGCTAATGCTAGAAACGGCAAAACAGCAGGATTTACACCAGCCTCAAACCATTTACGCCTTCGCCCAAAGTATTAACAGCCTGTTGCACCTGGATTATTTGTTTTTATTCAGTTTGGCGTTGCTCCCCCAAGAACACACCCCTCAGGGGAGCATGCATCATCGTTTAGAGCTATTGTATCGCCGTACACGCAAAGCCCTACGCCGGGGCGTACACAACCCGGTGGCTAATAGCCACTGGGCCAATGAAACCCGTGAACAAGCAGCCAAGCTACTGGCCGAGGAAGCCGTATCTGGCCTTGCCATTCGCCGACTATGGGCCCACATTGGCGATGAATATTTTCTGCGAGAAAGCCCCTCCGATATTGCTTGGCATACCCAAGCCATTTTGCGCCACAGAGGCACGGGCCCCTTAGTACAGTTACGCGCGCCCTTACAGCCTCAAGCTGCAGGCACCCAGGTGTTTATTTACACCAAAGACAGCGATTACCTTTTCGCCAACACAGTGCAAACCTTGGAAGCCCTCGGACTGAATGTGGTATCAGCTAATATCATTACCTCCGCCCATGGTTACAGCCTAGATACGTATACAGTGGTGGATGAGGCCCAAGCCCCCATCACAACGCCCGCTGCCCTAGAACAGATTCAACACCGCTTAGAGGCTGCACTTAGCCGCCCCGAGGCATTTGCGCAAAATTTACAGCCCTTAACCCAAGCCACCAGCACCTACAACACTCAGGTGCAGTTAGCCAACAGCGCCGATGGTTTTTACACTGTGGTGGCCTTACAAACCCAAGACCAGGCCGGATTACTCACACGAGTGGCCCAAGTATTTGCGCAATTGGGCTTTAACTTACATCATGCGCGTATTGCCACCTATGGCGAACGCGTGGAAGACACCTTCCACATTACAAATCAGCAGGGTCTGCCCTTAGGTGAAGCAGAACAGTGCCAGGCCTTAACGCAGGCCCTATTACATGCCCTTGGCTAACTCATGAGGATAAACATGTCTATTGTTGTTTACGGTATTAGCAACTGCGATCAGGTGCGTAAAGCGCGCCGTTGGCTCGAAGCCCAACACCTAAAGTTTGTATTTCATGATGTCCGCAAAGATGGTTTAAGCGCCGCGCAGGTGCAGCCCTGGCTAGAGGCGCTCGGTTGGGAAAAAGTGGTAAACAAACGTAGCACCGCTTGGCGAGCCTTAAGCGAGGAAGATAAAGCCCAAATGGATGACCACCATGCCCTCAAGCATATTTTGGCCACCCCCACACTCATCAAACGCCCACTGCTGGCAGTGAACGAGCACTATTTGCCCGGCTTTAATGAAACGGCATGGCGTGAGGCTCTGCAGTAAGTTGCTATAAATTCGCTCCCCTATGGCTGCTTGGTAATAGCATCTCACCACAGTTTATGCTCACATAGTGACACACATTTACATCGAGGACTGTGACAATGAGCCAAGCAGCTGCATTATCTTCTGCCGCCAGTGATACCACGGCGGATCTTAACCCCGCCTCCGGTGAACTCCTTCAACAAGTACCCAATACGGATTTTTCTCAGTTCCCCAGTATTATGGAAAGTGCGCGTAAGGCGCAACAGCAATGGGCCAAGCTCAGCTTCAAACAACGTGGCCAATATCTGAAACGCATGGAAGAGTACATTGCTGAACATGCGGAGGAGCTTGCTTTATTAGTAAGCCAAAGCAACGGTAAAACCCAAGTGGATGCCTTAGCCACAGAGGTATTGCCCTGTACCTTGGCATGTCAGTGGTACCGTAAAAACACCGCCAACATCCTTGCCACCCGTAAGCGCAAGGGCGGCTCCTTACTCTTCTTTAACAAACAAACCACAGTGCACTACCAGCCCCTTGGGGTTATCGGCATCATTAGCCCTTGGAACTACCCGCTTTCCATTCCCTTTGGTGAAATTTTAATGGCGTTGATGGCCGGCAATGCTATTTTACTCAAAGTGGCCGCCGCCACGCCTTCTGTGGGTGTGGCCATTGAACGCATTATTAAAGCTGCAGGCCTGCCCGATGGGCTCTTCCACCATATTGTGGGGAGTGGTAGCAAAACCGCTCAAGCTTTTTTTGAACACGGCATCGATAAGCTTTTCTTCACGGGTTCTGTGGGCGTGGGTAAACAGCTCATGGCCCAAGCCGCTGAAACCCTCACCCCTGTGGTGCTAGAGCTCGGGGGCAATGACGCCATGATAGTGCTTGAGGATGCAGATCTGGCTCGGGCTGCCAATGGTGCTGCTTGGGCAGGCTACCAAAACGCAGGGCAATCCTGTGGTGGGGTGGAGCGCATTTATGTGGTGGAATCTGTGTACCAGCAATTCACCGCCTTGTTGGCTGAAAAAACCCGCACCCTTACCCATGGCCCCGGCTATGAAGCCTTAGATGTGGATTTTGGTAGCTTAACCACCGATGGTCAGCTCAGAACCGTTGAGCAACACATGGAAGATGCCTTAGCTAAGGGCGCCAACATTGCTGCCCAATCTCAGCCTAAGGGCAATACCGAAAATGGTTTCTTCTACCCCGCCACCCTTCTCACGGATGTTACAGAAGATATGCTAGTGGTGCGTGAAGAAACCTTCGGCCCTATTTTATGTGTCATGCCCGTGGCCAATGCCGAGGAAGCGGTGGCACGGGCTAACCAATCTAACCTGGCACTCACCTCCTCCATTTGGACGAAGAACAATAAACGCGGTCGTGCTTTGGCGGAACAGTTAGAAACAGGGGTAACCACCATTAATGACCACCTTTACACCCACGGCTTATCTGAAACCCCTTGGGGCGGTTGGAAGGAATCTGGCATCGGCCGCAGTCATGGCCCAGAAGGCTTATTGGAAATGGTGAACACCAAAGTGGTGAACTGGGATATTTTACCGAGCAAGCGTAATATGTGGTGGCATCCACATACTAGCGAAACCCACCAAGCCTTGCTTAATGCCCTACGCTTTGTGGCTGGCAAAGGCCTAGCCAACCGCTTAAAAAGCGGTATCAAGTTAATGCCCTATATGCTCAAGAAAATGTTTACCGATAACCCCGGCAAATAAGATGAAAACCTAGCCCCAACCAAGGTTGGGGCTTTTTTATGCCTTGTGTGTTAGGCGAATCTCATTCTCCCCGGGCACCAATAAACCCTGTTTATAAAGCACCCCACAGGCTTGTTTAAAGGCTCGCTTACTCATTCCTGTAATACGTTGGATGGCCACTGGAGGGCTTTTATCACCAATGGCCATATGCCCCCCATGGCTGCGTAATAAAGCCAAAATCTTTTCGCTGTTGGCATCTAACCGTTTACGCCCCACCGGACGCAAGGAAAGATCCACGCGACCATCCTCAGGGCGCACGCGACGCACATAACCTTCCACTGTGGCGCCAATGGCGAGTGGGGAAAGCACATCGCTGTGGAAAATCACCCCCCAGCAACTGTGGTTAACCACCGCCTTCAGCCCTAAATCCGTGGAGGCGGCAATAACCAGCTCCACTTTTTGTTCCGCTTTTAGCCCCT
>CALEAR010000075.1 GCA_937943665.1 uncultured Alcanivoracaceae bacterium | reverse complement strand
AGGGGCCAGCCTTAAGAGTGGTGAAATAGCAGACCCAATAAAAAACCGGCATAGGCCGGTTTTTTATTGGATTGTAGCTTACGCCTTAGGCACCAAGAAGTTGATTGGCCTTAAGAATTCGCTCACAGGCTGCAATAAAGGCAGCTGTACGCAGGCTAACCTTGTGTTCTTCAGCAGTGGCAGAAAGGTTGGCGTAAGCGGCGCTCATAATATCATCTAGACGCTGATTAATTTCCTCCACGCTCCAGTAGAAGCTAGAGAGGTTCTGCACCCATTCAAAATAGCTCACGGTGACCCCGCCGGCGTTAGCTAGTACATCGGGAACAACGCGAATGCCGCGCTCTTTGAGAATATCATCAGCCTCTGGTGTGGTGGGGCCGTTAGCACCTTCCACAATGAGTTTGGTGTTGATTTCTGGTGCATTACCCTTGTGAATTTGACCGGCTAAAGCTGCCGGAATTAACAGCTCACACTCTAAACGCCAGAAAGCATCGTTTTCAATGGTTTCACAATTTGCAGCGCCTGCCACACCGCCAGTGCTTCTTACTTGCTCTAATACGGCAGGCACATCGAGGCCGTTTTCGTTGTAAATGGTGCCGGTATGATCTTGTACAGCAATAACTTTGGCGCCAGCTTCATATAATAAACGGCCTGCTACGCCTCCCACATTGCCGAAGCCTTGAATGCACACACGCGCACCATTGAGATCAATGTTGGCATCTTTGGCGGCCTCAGAGGCAATGGTGAACACCCCACGGCCAGTGGATTCTGCGCGGCCTAGGCTGCCGCCGAGTTCAATGGGCTTACCGGTTACAATGCCAGGGGAAAGCTCACCCACTTTTTTGGAGTAGCTATCCATCATCCATGCCATGGTTTGTGCGCTGGCGTTCACATCGGGGCCAGGAATATCTTGTTTAACGCCAATAATACTGCTGATTTCTTCCATATAACGGCGCGTGATCCGTTCCATTTCACCTTTGGAATAGTTGCGAGGATCGATACGCACACCGCCTTTAGCACCGCCGTAGGGGATGCCCACCACAGCGGTTTTAATAGACATCCATGCAGAAAGTGCCATGGTCTCAGAAAGTGTGACCTCTTGGTGGAAGCGCACACCGCCCTTGCCAGGGCCGCAGCTAAGATTGTGCTGCACACGATAGCCTTCAAAGTGTTCGATACGACCATCGTCCATTTTCACAGGAATATTAACTATGAGTGTGCGCTCTGGGTGTTTTAAGGCTTCCACCCATGGGGCTAACTCACCAAGATAGGGCGTCACACGTTCCACCTGCTCTAAGAATACTGCCCATGGGCCTGGATCGTTCGGGTTTAAATAAGAAGGCAAGTGCTCCGTAGACGATGTAGACATGGTTAGTCACCTTAAGGTTTGTTGACGCAACAGCCAAAGCCTTATGAATACTGATTCGCTTTGGCCACGAAATTCTGAATTATTTTTCTCTTGGGGGAAGAGTGTTACGAAAAAGAGCGCCATAAGCGCTAAACAATAAACCTGAAGACTTTAGCGCCAAACAGAGCTGTAGACAAGTGTTCTGTGTGTGAAAAGGTCAATTGAAGCAAGCTTTTAGGTCATTTAAGCCTTTATGTGCCGCAATAAGTGGCGAAAACCCGCTCCTGAGGCGTGGGTGGCTGTGCGAAGGGGTGATCCCAAGACAAGGTGCGGTAGGGGCTTGATAGGGCCTTGTGTAAGGTGTTGAAGGCTTCCATATGCCCCCCTTCTGCCTGTTCTAAGGCCTGATTGACTAAATGATTTCGGGGTATGAGCGCGGGGTTATTGTTGTGCATTAATGCTCGCGCTTTTTTACCACCGGCTTCATGTAGGGGGCGCCATTGTTGCCACCAGGCTTGAAAAGCAGGGGTGTGATATTCGGGCTCAGGGGGCAGCTCCTCAAGCATAAGAGCACGGTGGGCGTTGGTGTAATCCATTTCTTGGATTTGCAGTAGGGTGAGCCATTGGTCCACCACCTCGGGAGCGGATTCCACCAAACCGAGTTTGCTGTGCATCATGGCTAGCCACTGCTCGGTGAAGAGAGGGGTGAAGTTATCCAACACAGCAGAAGCCATGGCAATGGCTGTGGCTTCCTCTGGATGTATTTCTCTTAATAGGGCTTCAGCGAAGCGCTCAAGGTTCCACTGCGTAATGGCGGCTTGTTGGCCAAAGGCATAACGGCCGAGATGGTCTATGGAGCTGAATACCGTATCGGGATGATAGGTATCCATAAAGGCGCAGGGGCCATAATCTAAGGTTTCACCGCTAATGGTGCTGTTGTCCGTGTTCATCACCCCGTGGATAAAGCCCACTCGTAGCCAGTGCACCACCAGGGTAATGTGTTGCTGCATAACGGCTTCTAATAATCCAATAGCAGGATTGTCTTCCTGGGCTGCAGCGGGGTAATGGCGCTGAATGGTGTAACTCACGAGGGCGGGCAATAGGGCGTTATTGGGGTGCCACGCAGCGTATTGGAAGGTGCCCACGCGTAAATGCGATGAGGCCACACGAGTGAGAATACCACCGGGGTGCTGATATTCCCGCGGTACCGCTTCCCCTGTGGCTACCACGGCTAAACTGCGAGAGGTGGGTACTCCTAACGCTGCCATGGCTTCGCTAATGATGTATTCCCTAAGCACAGCACTAAGGGTGGCGCGACCATCACCACCCCGAGAAAAGGGCGTTCGCCCTGCGCCTG
>CALEAR010000074.1 GCA_937943665.1 uncultured Alcanivoracaceae bacterium | reverse complement strand
CTGAGCGCCACGCTGCGCCAAAGCCAAGGAAATGACCCCAGCACCGCAACCCACATCTAAGGCTTGCAACCCTACTAAGGAGGCGGGCAAATGTTCCAGTAACAAGGCAGTACCTGCATCTAGACGTCCGTGGCTAAACACTCCAGGATAACTCACATAGGCATCTTCACCCGCCTGCCAATGGTGAGCGAAATCTGCCAAAGAATGCCCCTGTTGCGGTTGCAGCATGCCCGCATACAAACGACAACGGCGGGCGGTATCCACCACAGCCACCTCCTCTGCCTCCACATACGTTTTCATTTGCTTTAAGGCCCCCTTAATACCACCTTTAGTGGGCCCCACAAGCCATAACTCCGTGGGTTGGGTAATACCATTACTGAGGGCGGTAAGCACTAGCTCCAACCGTTCGCGGGACTTTGGCAGTATCACCACCAACAAATCCACCCCTTCAGGCACCTCAGGCCAGGGGCCATATTGATGTGCAACCACACTAGTGAGATCCGAATGTAAAAAAAGACGCTGATGGGGTAAATTCCTGAGGCTTTCATCATCCGCCTCCACCACAAGCAGGTGTCGTTCTGCTAGGGTATCTTCTTGGCGCCAAAGTAGTGCTGTGGTGTTTTCCATCTTATGCAGCCTCGCAAAATAGGGCATTATAACAGTTCCATAACCGCCTCGGCGCCCCAATGATGTGAATTCTCTTAAAGCGCATTAAGAGATAAGTTCGGAGTGTATCCATGCGTTTTTTGTCCTTGCTACTGGTTAGCAGCCTATTCTGGCCCACCTTGGCCTTAGCGTTACCCTTAATCCCCTCTGCGGATCAAACCGCCATGGCAAAAGCCAGCCTAGAGGAAGCACGCAAAAAAGATTTTCCCGCCATGGAAAAAAACCTGCAACAGCTTGGTAGCCACCCGTTCGAGGCTTATTTTGATTATCATCGCATGCTGAAGGCACTACCTGATGTGGAGCCCAAGGCCATTCAAGCCTACCAACAACAGTATGCTGACACCCCCCTGGCCAACAGCTTGCAGCGTGTGGCCATAAATGCCTATGGCAAAGCACAGCGCTGGAATGCCTTCCTAGCGCTGCAAAGCACACCGCCCACGGATAACACAGCCAAATGCTATTACTGGCGTGCCCAATATGCCAATTCCCCCGAAAAGGCACTTAAGGCCGTACCTGATTTATGGTTAACGGGGATCTCCATGCCTAATGCCTGTGACCCCTTGTTTGCGAAAGCCCGTGAGGCAGGCATCATCGATGAGGCCCTAGTGTGGGATCGCTTTCTACTCGCCATGGAGGCCAGAAGCACCGGTTTAATGCGTTATCTAACGGCCCGTTTACAGGGCGAACGTCAGCAACAGGCGCAGTTTGGCCTGGACCTTATCAACCGTCCTGAAAAGGTGCTCACTCTTCCCAACACTTGGCCGGAGCCATTAAAGGAGAACTACAAAAAAACTGCCCTCTTGGCGCAAGCACAAAAAGACACCGATAAAGCCATTGAGCTACTACAACAGCTCACCACGCCG
>CALEAR010000073.1 GCA_937943665.1 uncultured Alcanivoracaceae bacterium | reverse complement strand
AATTAATAAAATAAAGCCCACCACAGCACTCCAATAATTAACCACAAAGCTAAACAGCGGTTAAGCAGCCCCTCTAGGGCAAGCAATTGCACCTTAGCCCTTTCTAAGAAGGTATTTGGCATATTGCGTGGCAAATCCAAACCCTCCGGCACTACAGAGCGCAACAGCGCCTCTCCATCTAGTTGCCACCAATGGCGCGCTGTACCCTCCACCACACCTCGGAAGCTGCCCGCCAAGGCCATGGCCACCAATAATAAGCGCTGTGGCAACCACACCAAGAAACGGTGCCATTGTTCCGCCACATTGCCTGCCTTAAGGGTTCTCGCCAACGCAAAGTTTAGGGCAAAGGCCAAGCTGCCCAACGTGCCCAACAGAAAGAACCAAAACAACACCGCAAAGGTGCCTTCCGCACTTTTCATTAAAATACGCGCACAAAGCCCCTGCACATAGGCCTCATCCTCTGTGCCTGGCGTCATGCCAAAGTGCTGTTCCGCCTGCGCTTGAAACTGTTCGCCATCACGCATACGTAAACGCTGCACTAAGCCAGTGACGTAACGAAATTCACTCTCAGCCCCTAAGAGCCAAAGCAGTAGTAATGCATCCAATACCACTGCAAGGGCCCAAGGCACGCTAGCTCTAAGCCAAGCCCACAGCACAACAGGTAACACAACAGCAAGGAGCCACACCACCCCATTGCCTTTGTTGTTACGCTGCGCCCAAGACACCACAGGTAACAAACGGCGCTCAATGCGATTATCCGCCACCCAGGATTTTGTCCAACCAATATCAAGGCGCCGCACCGCCAACACGAGCAATAAAATAAACAGATTCATTAAGCCTCTCCTTGTTTTGCCATGCAGTGCCACAAATAATCCCAATCGAACGCTGGCCCTGGATCAGTTTTGCGCCCCGGCGCTATGTGGCAATGCCCCACCACATGATCTTGGCCACGAATGCTCGGATAGGCGTTTTGCAATGCGATAATCAGTGCTGCTAAACGTTCGTACTGCACGACTTCATAGGGGATATGATCCGCTCCTTCCAGCTCAATGCCAATGGAAAAATCATTGCAGTTTTCACGGCCTTGCCATTGGGATTGCCCCGCATGCCACGCCCGTTTATCGCAACCCACATATTGGTGCAAATCGCCATTGCGACGAATTAAAAAGTGCGCAGACACCTGAAACTCTGCAATCTCTTGAAAGAAAGGATGCTCGCCCTGTAAGCGATTTTGAAAGAAATCATCAATATAGGGGCCACCAAACTCATTTGGTGGAAGACTGATGGCATGCACCACCACTAAAGAAATATCCACGCCCTCAGGG
This sequence comes from uncultured Alcanivoracaceae bacterium, assembly GCA_937943665.1. Taxonomy (GTDB): domain Bacteria; phylum Pseudomonadota; class Gammaproteobacteria; order Pseudomonadales; family Alcanivoracaceae; genus CALEAR01. The sequence continues at coordinate 1,255 of CALEAR010000073.1, read as the reverse complement.
CGTTCATTATAGTTTGGCGAAGGCACCCGCTTCGCCTCTCGCACCCAGTGCTCTTCAATGTGGAACACACCAAGCTCCCATAGCTGACTCTTTGTTCCGCTATGGTAACGAATTCTATTACGAAAGCGCAGCTTGGCGTTGTCTTAAATCATTGATTACAGCTTCAAGGGCACGATCGAACAAGGCGCCTTCATCGATGAGCTTCACCTTACCCTCATGCACCGCCAAGGCTAAAGAAACTGCATCGTATTCAGCCACCTTAATGCCGCGGGCATTAATGAAGATGAGCTTCTCTCCCTCACGGAGATTGGCAGCCAGCTTACAGCGTAAAGCATCGCCATTTTCCTGTTCCACGGTTATCCATTGCCCCACGCGCAACTGCATCATTTGCTTCACCCGCGGATCATCCGTGGCCAAGGGCTCAGGCGCCGCCTCTTGCTCTGCTTCCACCAAGGTGCGCTCTAGGGATTCCCCTTTTTGAATATTGGCCAACACACCGTGTAAGGCTTTAAGCCATTCTTTCACAGTGGTTGTATCGTAGGCCACCTCTTCAAAACCTTTTTGGAGGTTACGAATTAACCGGGGCCCAATGGAACGCAGGCGTTTTAATTGCACAGGATCTTGGCCCACATTAACGCTCCACACCACCGCATCCACCACTCGTAGCGCTTGCTGCCAAGCTAGGCTATCTTCACCTTCACGCAGATAAATTAAGTGCATCACCTGCTGCCACCCCTGCTGTAGCATATCGAGCACCACCGCAGGTAGCGCATGCCCAGCCAAACGAGCACCTAGAGTTTGCGCCACAGTTTTCTTTGCTTGCGCGGTAATAAAGCGCCCCTCTTCCATTTCTCGCACCCGCGCTTCTAAACGCTTGGAGCGGGCATTGCGCTGGCGCATGAAATAATCAAACTCATGGAGCAACTCTTCGAACCGTGTCGAATCCGCATTGGGCTCAGCTAACACCGCCTCAATGGTGCGATAAATTTGTTGATACAACTCATCCTCTTTGCCTTGCTCTGGGCTCCATTGTGCCCCTGCTCGTGCCAAGGCGTTTAACAAGCCGCGAGCCGCATGTTGCTCATCACTGAAGAAGCCTTTGTCCACCACGGCCACTTTCAACAAGGGGATCTGCAAGCGCCCCAACAGAGCTTTAATATCTCCGGATAAGTTGGAATCATCCAAAATAAAATCAAACAGCATGGCCACCAGGTTGATCACATCATCATCCGCCTGGTCTAAGGCGGGCACCATG
>CALEAR010000072.1 GCA_937943665.1 uncultured Alcanivoracaceae bacterium | reverse complement strand
TTATTCCAGCCTATTTACCCTAGCCTCTAAGAGAAATCGGGTGCGGGTGGGGTATAAAAAAGACTGGTTTTGTGCGAGGTTGTTGTTTCGAGCACTTTGCTACGCCCTTACTAACGCCTAACTTAGTGGCACCAACATCCTCCCATTTCCACCAACCCGATTTATCTTAAAGCCACCAGTGGTAGGCACGGAGAAACCACTCTTTCTTTTGCGTGCTCTTCCGCAAAAAAAGAGTGATTTCGCAGTGCTTATTGCTGATGAATTTAATTTAGAACTCGTTGCGTGGCACCCGCCCGGTGTTAGGGCAACCCGCGCGGTTCTATCGCACACCCGCAGTGCTTATTGCTGATGTTGTTTGTTTAAAACTCGTTGAGTGGCACCCGCACGGTGTAGGGGCAGGTGCAAGCTTTCTCGTGTTGGAGGTTGTTAAAAACACCTGGTGCCGGGAACCCGCGCGGTTCCAGCGCAACAACCCCGCCCGGTGCTAGGGCATTTGCCCCTCGGCACGAGCCGAGGAACCTGCCCAGTTCAAGGGAGCCCCTAGCGTGGGCTGGGGGCTAGGAGAGGAGAACTTACTTCTCTGTTTTTTGGAACAAGACGCCTTGAACAACCTGCCAAGTAACGGCAAAGGCGCCCACGATAAACACCACGTCGCCAATGGTGCGGATCCAGCGGAGGGTGTGCAGTACATTGCTCTGCATAAACTCTTCGCTGCGCGCATACCATAAGCCTTCAGAGGCGCTGGCGACGAACTGGATAATACCCACCGGCAGCAAGCTGGTGAATAGCATTAGCACCAAGCCAATGTTGAGCCACCAGAAGGCGGTCTTCATGAGTTTCTCGTTGAACACCATATTGGGACGAATGTAGCGCAAGATGAACAAAGCGAAGCCGAGCGCTAAGAAACCGTATACCCCAAAGAGTGCTGCGTGAGCGTGGGTAGCTGTGGTGTTAAGCCCTTGGATAAAGTACAGCGCGATAGGTGGATTAATCATAAATCCAAACACGCCAGCACCGAGCATGTTCCAGAAGGCCACCGCCACAAAGAACATCACTGGCCACTTTAAGTTTTCCATCCAAGGGGCCTTGTGCTGCATGCGCCAGCTGTTAAAGCCTTCGTAGCCCAAGAGGATAAGCGGCACCACTTCAAGCGCACTAAAGGTAGCACCTACGGCCATTACAGGTGTGGTGGTACCCGAGAAGTACAAGTGGTGGAAGGTACCAG
>CALEAR010000071.1 GCA_937943665.1 uncultured Alcanivoracaceae bacterium | reverse complement strand
AGCTTAAAATTTCCACTTGTGTACCGCTTTTTAGGCCGCGGTGAACAATGCGGTAACCGCTACCGGCTTCAGCACGCACGGGCACATAGAAACTATCGTTAATCCATGCGGATTGCCCCTGTGCAGCCAAGGGGCTTAAGCAAGAAAGGAATAATAAACCAGCGATTGAACGACGCATCCTATTTCTCTTCATCATCATATTATGGCAGTGCCTTAATAAAGGGTTTCACCACGACGTTTTGGTAAACGCCTGCTTCAATATAGGGATCTTCATCGGCCCACGCTTGAGCCGCCGCCAAGGATTCAAACTCCGCCACAATCAAGGAGCCGCTAAAGCCTGCATCCCCTGGTTCAGTGGTATCCACCTTAGGGTGTGGACCAGCGAGCAAAAGACGCCCTTGGCTCATTAACGCCTGTAAGCGTGCTAAGTGGGCAGGGCGGCTTGCTTGGCGCTTGGCTAAGGAATCTGGGTTGTCGGTGGCAATAATAGCGTAATACATGGAGACATCCTTGGTTATTGATCAGAGGAATCCTTGGAGGATTCTTCGCCATTAAGGCGGGCTAGCAATGCTTGGCGCGCCTCAGGGGCGAGCATACGATAAGCGATGAACAGCAGCACGGGGTAAAAAATAAAGTTAAGAATTGTAAACCCAAACATTTTCACATTTACCCATGCCGCTTCAGACAATAAATAGGCGGCTGTGATATTTAAAACGGCGAGAAAAATAAAGTACACCACGCATAAGGCATTAAGCACTAGCCACTGCTGTCGGGTGAAGGGAAGCTCAAGCGATAGGTTCTTTTCCACTAGGGCCTGCACCATGCGTTGCAAAAAAGAACGCTCAAAAAACATACCCACCAGTAATACACTGGCGAGTGCACCATAAATAATGGTGGGGCGCCACATAATAAACGCCGGATCCCTAAGGAAGAGGGTAAGGCCACCGAATAAAAGGGTGATTAAAAACACCCCCCAGTGCAAAGGCTCGAACTTGCGCCACAATAACCAGGTGATAACAATTTGAGCCGCACTGGCCACCAAAATGCCTTGGGTGGCCAAATAAATATCACGGCCAAAGAAAAAGTACACCACAAAAAATACAACGGCGGGTAAGTAATCA
>CALEAR010000070.1 GCA_937943665.1 uncultured Alcanivoracaceae bacterium | reverse complement strand
CTATTATCTCTCTTTCACCACGGCACCTGCGCGCTTACCGGGCGGTGCAGTGTTAATCCATGAAACCCTAGACCAAGGTAAAACACCACGCCAAGCGTGGGGGTATAACGCGGGAACACGTCGTGTGCAGCGTTCTCCAAGCCACGTTTATGATACGCCCATTGCCGCCTCTGAAGGCCTGCGCACCGTGGATGATACTGATATGTACAGTGGGGCTCCCGATAAATACGATTGGCGCTTGGTGTATGATGAGCCGGTGGAAATGTACATTCCTTATAACAACTACCGCCTCACCAGTAATGAGTTGACGTATAAAGATATCCTTCAAAAGGGACACATTAACTCGGAGTACCCTCGTTGGGAATTGCATCGTGTGTGGGTGGTGGAGGCCACATTAAAACCTCGTGAGCGTCATGTGTACCACAAGCGAGTGTTTTATATTGATGCAGATTCTTGGCAAATTGCCTCTGTGGATAAATACGATCGTCGCGGTGATCTCTGGCGTGTGAGCATGGCGTACATTAAGAATTACTACGAGGTACCTGTGCAGTGGACAGGGTTAGAGGTGTTTTATGACCTCAAATCGCAACGCTATCATGTACAGCAGTTGATGAATGAAGAGCGTAGTACATTGGATTTCACTCAACCCGTGCCGAACAAAAACTATTTTAGCCCTGCGGCCCTACGTCGCCGAGGACGCTAAGCTTTCTTGGCTCAAGCCCCAACCAATACAGGTTGGGGCTTTTTTATTTCATAAGCACACATTTAAAGCCCCTTGGTTTATACTAAGGCCTCGCTGAAAAGGAGCCTGTGCATGTTATACCGTTTAGCCCGTCCGGCTTTATTTGCCTTACCTGAAGAAACCGTACACCACTTAACTCTTAGCGCTTTGCGTCGTGGAGCAGGGTGTTTATACCCTCAAGGCACCATTGAAAAGCCCGTACAGTTAATGGGGTTAACGTTTAAGAACCCCGTGGGTATGGCCGCTGGATTAGATAAAAACGGTGACTGCATTGATGGTTTGGCCAGTTTGGGTTTTGGTTTTATTGAGGTGGGCACAGTAACGCCTCGCGCCCAGGCGGGCAACCCTAAACCGCGATTGTTCCGTTTGCCACAAGCTAACGCCATTATTAATCGCATGGGCTTTAATAACTATGGGCTTGATTACTTTATGCAGGCGGTGCGGCGCCGCCGTTATGATGGTGTGCTAGGTATTAATATTGGTAAGAACGCCACCACTCCCATGGAAAATGCTGTGGATGATTACCTTCTGTGCCTAGATCAGGTGCACAGCGAGGCCAGCTATGTGGTGGTAAATGTGTCTTCTCCTAATACCGAAGGGCTACGCACATTGCAGCACGGTGATGCGCTAGCACGGTTACTTTCTACGCTTAGAGAACGCCAAACGGCCTTGGATCAGCAAAGTGGCCGTACTGTGCCTTTGGTGATCAAAATTGCACCTGATAACGATGCGGAAGCCTTCCAGGCCATGGCAGAGGCCTTTATTGAACACGGTATTGATGGGGTGATTGTGAGCAACACCACCTTGGATCGTAACGGGGTGGAACACTTGCCTCACGGTCACGAGAAAGGCGGGCTCAGCGGTGCCCCCGTGAAGCAAAAATCCCATGAGGCCCTAAAAGCCATGGCAGAGGCTCTGGAGGGGAAAGTGCCCCTAATTGGTGTGGGGGGTATTATGAGCGCCGAGGATGCCCTAGAGAAAAAGGCCCTGGGGGCGGAATTAGTGCAAATTTACACAGGGTTAATTTATCAAGGCCCCAAACTTATTAATGCTATTGCTAAGGCATGGTAATGAAAAAGCCCTTGCAGGATGTGGCAAGGGCTAACAATGTTCGGGGGGTATCCCTGTAGGTAATGGCCTTGGGTGGCAAGGCAAATAATAGTGGTAGCAGTTAAACCTTTAGGTGTTGCACGCTGGCCACGCCGGTATAGCCGTGGATGTGATGCACACGCCCTTCGCGCCAGCCATTGATCCAGCTGGAACGGAATTGGGTTTCATCAAAGGGGCATAGGTCTTGGGAACGCCCCTGAAGGCCAGCTTGATAACCACGTTTGTAAGCGCGTTCCACACGATCACGTTTTTGTCTTCTCATAGTAGGTTTCCTCTTCTCTTGCTAACAGCGAATTCGAGCGAAACTACAAACGCATTGGCTCGCTGAAGCCACTGCGTTAGAAACAGTATTGCCATAGAATGAACACAGAGTCGAGGGCAAAAACCACAGATTTTGCGCTGTGGTGTTGATTGGCACGAATATATCATCTAAGCCATTGAATCCTTTGAACAGTGGCTTTTGTAACGAGCGGTGACTTTTGTATGAGATTTGTAATTACCTGCATGCCGGGCTTGGATGAGTTCTTAACCAAGGAGCTAGCTGTTTTGGGTTTTGCAGCAAACCCCTTGGGACAAGCTGCCTTAGAGGTGCATACCACTCCAAAAGGGGCACTCAGTATTTGTTTGTGGTCGCGCGTGGCAGAGCGGGTGCTACTTCCCTTAGCCGAGGTGGAGGGGGAGCCCTTTGATGCCATTAATACCTTATTAGATACGGTGGATTGGCAGTATTGGGGTGCCCAAGGTAAGCCTATTCACTGGACGGTGGAGCATGGTATCGGGGTGAAAGGAGATCATCGTGTGAGCCGGCAACGCTTAATGCGGCAGCAGCCTCGCCACCTAGGGGTGCAAAAGCAGCCTGAAGGTGCTCTGTGTTTGCGTGTTGTGTTAACCCCTAAGGGGGCCACTTTATATGTGGATCTTAGCGGTGATACGTTACAGCGGCGAGGTTACCGATTGGCGGGAGGGCAGGCGCCCCTGCGTGAAACCTTAGCCGCCGCCATGTTGTGGGCAGTGGATTGGCCCACCCGGTGCCAAGCAACCCCCGTGCTTGTGGATCCATTCTGCGGCAGTGGCACCCTTTTAATTGAAGCGGCGGCCATGGCCCTTAATCATGCTCCTGGGTTATTACGCGAACACCATGGTTTTGAAGCATGGCCCGAGGTGGAGGCTCGCTTATGGGAAGCGCTTAAAGAAGAGGCCAGAGCAAAAGAAGTGTTGCCGCAGGAACATTGGCGCCTATTAGGTTTTGATTGTGATGGCAGAACCCTACAGCTAGCGAAAGAAAACGCTCATCGTGCTGGGGTGGGCGCAGCCATTACTTTTGAGCGAGCAGAGTTGGCCCGCTTAGGGGCTGAAACCTTCCACGGAGAAAAAGGGCTGGTGGTAACCAACCCACCCTGGGGGGAACGCTTAGAAGAGCAATCCCAAGCAGCTTGGTTATACGATGCCTTAGGCCATAAGTTGCGCCAATATGCCCAAGGCTGGGAAGCCCTTTTAGTGGCTAGTCAGGTGGAGGTGTTGGATAAAACAGGCATGGAGGTGCGCCAGCACTGGCGTGTGAAAAACGGACCATGGCAGGTGTATCTGCGCCACTTGGTGCCTCAGGCACCAGCGGTGGAGATACCCTTAATGGTGCAAGGGGAACTTGCCTTTGAGCTACCTCAAGATGCCTTGCCTTTAGCTAACCGCTTGCGCAAAAACAGCCGCCAACTAAAACGTTGGATTGAGCGGGAAGGGGTTCACGCTTATCGCTTGTACGATAGGGATTTGCCAGAATTTAATTTTTCCGTGGATATTTATGGTGATCAGGTGCTTGTGCATGAATATGCTCCACCAAAGTCCGTGGATGAAGAAGTGGCCAAACAACGCCGTCGTTGGGGGCTTATGGCCATTCGTGCGGCCTTAGGGGTGCACCGCGAGCAGGTGCATCTGCGTGTGCGCGCCCAACAGAAAGGCTTGAAACAATACGAAAAACAAGGGGGTGAAGGGCGTTTTTTTGTGGTACGAGAGGGGCGTGCACGGGTATTGGTGAACCTAGAAAAATATTTGGACACTGGCCTGTTCTTGGATCATAGACCTCTGCGTTTGTTTTTTTCCCAAGGCATTGTGCACAACAAACGCTTTTTAAACCTCTTTGGATACACAGGTGTGGCCACCTTGCAAGCGGCGCTTGGCGGTGCACGGCGTTCCATCACAGTGGATGCCTCTCAGCGTTATTTACAATGGGCAGCGAATAATTTAGCGGCCAATGGGGTGGCTTTGGCCACCCATGAGTTTGTACGTGAAGATGCCATGGCTTGGCTTAAGCGCAGCACCGATACCTTTGATGTGATTTTTTGTGATCCTCCCACCTTTTCAAACAGTAAAGATAGGCGCGATTTTGTGGTGCAGCGGGATCATGCCCAATTAATTTATTTGGCCATGGCACGGCTAGATAGAGCAGGCGTTTTGTACTTTTCATGTAACTTTCGCCGCTTTGTTTTGGATGAGAGCTTGCGCGAGACGTTTGAGGTGGAGGATATAACCCCCTGGAGTATCCCACCAGATTTCTCCCGTAATCAGCGCATTCATTATTGTTTTGCCATTCGACATGCAGAGGGTAAAGCCCATGAGTGAACGCATTATTTTGTATACCACCTTAGGGTGCCACTTGTGCGTTGAAGCAGAGGTTTTAATTCATCAAGTAAAGCCCATGCATTGGGCGCTTGAGAAGGTGGATGTGGCTGAAGATGATGAGCTGCTTGAGGCCTATGGCGAAAAAATTCCTGTGGTGGAGGTGGGCGGCAAGCTATTGTTTTGGCCCTTTAGTTTGGTGGAATTGCATGGAGCCATTCATAGCACTTAATGGGTGATGCCGAAGAAGGTTTTCCCGTTTTTCATAAGTTGCTCAAACACCACTGCCTCAGGTTCGGGCCTGAGTTGTGCCACTTGCTTGGCCACCCAAGGCAAAAAGCATGGCTCATTACGGTGCTTCACCGTGGGCACTGTGGGTAGATTGCGAGGGATTAAGTAGGGCGCATCGGTTTCCACCAACAGGCGCTCTAGAGGAATGTGAGGGATAAGCGCTTGCAAGGGCTTGCCGCGGCGCTCATCGCACACCCAACCACTAATGCTAATGTAGCAATCTAAATCGAGATAAGCGTATAAGGCCTCTTTGCTGCCCGTGAAACAATGCACCAAGGCACCCGTAAGATGATCTCGAGCCTCTTTTAGCATGGGGTGGAAACGTTCAAAAGCTTCCCTTTCGTGCAAATAAACCGGTTTTTTAAGGGTGTCTGCGGCTAGCTCTAACTGTGCCTCAAAGGCAGCTTCTTGCTGTGATCTCGGGGAAAAATCGCGAAAAAAATCCAACCCCATTTCCCCTAATGCCACCACCTTAGGGTGCTGCGCCAGTGCTATTAAAGCCTCTTTGTGGCGAGGCGTAAACGATTGGCTATGGTGAGGGTGTACCCCCACAGTGGCAAATAAATCGGCTTGGGTTTCACAGAGCGTAAGTGCTGCTTCACTACTTTCTAAACAGCTGCCAATAATAATTTGGTGAGTCACGCTAGCCTCACGGGCGCGTTGTAGTACTGCTTGATGGTCCTCAGCAAATTGCTGATCTGTGAGGTTCACACCGGCATCAAAAAACGTAAACTCAGCCATGATCACGAATTAATCCCACAAAGGTACCTTCGATAACAAGCTCAGAGGCAGGAACCACAATGGGTTTGAATTCCTCATTGGCGGGTAATAGGGCGGCTTTATCCTTCATGAGCTTAAGGGTTTTGACGGTGACTTCATCCCCAATGCGGGCCACCACAATATCGCCGGAATTGGCCACCTGAGTGCGCCGAACTGCAATCAAATCACCATCTAGAATACCTAAATCACGCATACTTTCGCCGCGCACACGCAACAAATATGTGGGACGACGGCGGAAGAGCCCCTCGGGCACGGGAACAGTGCGCTCCACATTCTCCACAGCTTCAATGGGGGA
>CALEAR010000069.1 GCA_937943665.1 uncultured Alcanivoracaceae bacterium | reverse complement strand
CGCCACTCTAAGTTGAGAGCCGCCGTGTGAGACCAAGCGGCATCTTCTAACCAGTGTAAATACGCCACATTATTCACATGACCTAAGCGATCAATGGCGCTTTCCGTCACGCGCAAACGAATAATATGGGGGTTGGGTCTATCCCAGTGATCCATATGCACTCCTTAGTTATTGTTATGTGGATGCGGGGGTGGCCACCTGCTGTCTTAAATAAGAGGGCTCCAAGGCTTGTGCTTTTAACACCTTCCCAGAACGAAAGGCAGGCACAGCCAAGTTGGCCACCGCCTTAGCACTTGGGTACCCTGGGCTTAACCAATGAGCAATAGCCAAATCCTCGCAGGCCTCAGGGTAAGCCCCTTGGGCGCTTCCTGTGGCCCATTCAACGGCAGTGGGCACCGGCGGCAAGGCAGATACGGGCACCAGTTGCTCCTCGCCCACCAAGACCACCCCTTGAGCCCCTTGTTCATAAAGGGCCCAATAAAGCTCGTTCATACGCGCATCTTGCGCCACAAGCACCTGCCCTTGGGCGCCGGCTTCAAAAGCAAGCCAAGCGCTAGCGGCCAAGCTGGAAATGCCCACCACCGGCAAGTTAAGCCCATAGGCCAGCCCCTGTGCCACCGATACCGCAATGCGCACCCCCGTAAATGCCCCAGGTCCATGACCAACGGCAATGCCGGTTAATTCACGGGGCGCCACTTGCTGTTCTTCTAACAGCTGCTCCACCATGGGTAGTATCAACTCTGTTTGTTGACGAGGCGCTAGGGTAAAAAGTTCCTCACAATGCCCTTCTTTTTGCCACAGGGCCACAGAACAAGCATTGGTTGAGGTTTCAAGAGCGAGTATCTTCATGCACTAACCTAAAAAATCGTTGTACCACCTCTAATTTACGGGTGCGGGTCATATTGGGAAGGCTCTTCAAAAACAAGCCGCCATAGCCCTTATTCACCAAACGAGGATCCGCCAATACTAACAATCCTTGATCCTCCGCATGACGAATCAAACGGCCCACCCCTTGACGCAGGGTTAACACGGCATGTGGCACTTGAAATTCCATAAATGCACGCCGGCCCTGCTGTTCAATATGCTCAATACGTGCCGCCGCCACGGGATCCCCTGGGGAGGCAAAGGGCAATTTATCAATAATAACGCATCGTAAGGCATCCCCGCGCACATCAATACCTTCCCAAAAGCTCGCAGCCCCCAATAACACTGCATTACCCGCTTGGCGAAACTCTTCTAACAACTGACGGCGAGAACGCTCCCCTTGAATAAGCAAGGGATAAGGCAAGGTGCCCTTTAATAATTGCCCAGCCTCCCGTAACGCCCTATGGCTAGTGAAAAGGAAGAAAACACCACCCTGCGACGCTTCAATCACAGGGCGCATGGCTTGCACCAAACGTGAGGTATACTCAGGCGCATTGGGCATGGGCAGCCCTTCAGGCACGTATAACACCGCCTGACGGCGGAAATCAAAGGGGCTCTCAAGGCTTAAGGTTTCTGCGTCTTGCAAGCCTAAACGCCCTAAGAAATGAGAGAAATTACCGGCCACCGATAAAGTGGCGGAGGTGAAGATCCACGCTGAAGCATGCTGCTCGCGGTGACGTTTAAACACTTCTGCCACGCTTAGCGGTGTGCCATGGAGCATAAATGCCCGGCGATAGTTTTCAAACCAATAAATTAAATAAGGATCTTTGGCTTGGGTGAGCATCACCAAGTTGTGCTGCAACTCTTGGCTACGACGCACGCAGGATTCCATGCCACGGCTGCTTTTTTCCATGGGGGAAATGGCCTCATACACGGCATCCAACGCCAAAATTAAGGCCTCGCATTTTTCTTGAACCTCTGGCTCCTCTGATACCTCATGCCAAGCGGCACGGCGACCTTCCTCCCCTAGGGCTAAACGCATGGCAGCAGTGGCATCCGTTAAGGTTTTCAGGAGAGGCTTTAGGGCCTCCATATCGGCCCCTGTGGGCAACTCCTTCTCAATATCAGAGGATAACTCCAATAACTGGCGGCTACTGAACACCTTGCCAAAAAAGGTGGCCGCCACCTCAGGGATTTGGTGAGCCTCATCAAAAATCACCCCTTCCGCTTCAGGCAGAAGCTCCCCCACTCCCTCGCCTTTTAAGGCGGCATCGGCAAAAAACAAATGATGGTTCACCACCACCACATCCGCTTCTTGGGCCGCTTGGCGCGCGAGCATTAAAGGACATTCATCCACATATGGGCAGTCTTGGCCTAAGCAATTATCCGCGGTGCTTGAGACTAAAGGCCAAACAGGAGCATCTTCTGGCAATTCTTCTAATTCAGCAAGATCCCCACTTTGAGTACGCCCTGCCCAGTGTTTCACCACTTGCACTTGCTGGGCAGTTTCGCGGCTTAATTGATGAAGATCTTGCAAAAGCTCTAACCGGTAGGGGCATAGGTAATTGCTACGACCTTTGAGCAGTACCACGCGGCGATGAACGCCCAAGGCCTTTTGCACTAGCGGAAGGTCTTTAAAATAAAGCTGATCCTGCAACCCTTTCGTGCCCGTGGAAATAATAATGGGCTTACCAGAAAGCAAAGCTGGCACCAAATAAGCCAAGGTTTTACCGGTACCCGTTTCCGCTTCCACCACCAGGGTGCTTTTGTTATGCAGGGCCGCTTCCACGGCTTCACTCATGGCAATTTGTGGTGCTCGTGGCTCAAAGCCAGGTAGGGCTTTACTTAAGCGTCCACCTTCACCTAGCACACCCGCTGCGGT
>CALEAR010000068.1 GCA_937943665.1 uncultured Alcanivoracaceae bacterium | reverse complement strand
CACCGCTGGCGAAAAGCGCGTACCTAAGCGCGCATGCACCGTGGTTTCTTCGGTTTCGCTACGTGCCGATACTAATCGATCCGTATCTTCATATTTTAACCCCACCAGTAATGTGGAGTTATCGAATATGCGCATATTGGCATCCACATCCATGGTATGACGCCGTAAATCAATGGGGCGCGTGGTGCGCAGTGTGTTAAATTCGGTTGGAATATTACGATGTTGCGCCGTTCTGGTGTTGCGATCATCAAAGCGATAATTAGCCCGTAAGCGCAAATTATTGTTCACCCTGTGGGTGCCTCGCAGTGCAAAACGCGTGGTATCAAACTTGGCGTTAAAGGAATCTACGCCTAGCAAATCAAGCACATCCACGTAATCTGGATCACGCACAAAGCGGTTATCTTGGCGTGCGCGACCATAATCTATTTCACTGCTAATGCGCGTATCTGAGCTAAACTGATACGCCATGGAAGCATTAAATTGCTGATGGGTATTATCTGGGGACATGGCCATATGACGGCGGCGTGGGTTAGCCGGGTTCACCGTAAAGGCATCATCCACAAGGAAGTATTCATCCCCAAGTTGTTTAAACTCGGATACATGGTAGCCCATTCGGCCCTGCAGCTTCTTACCCGCATACTCTAAGGTGACACCGGCTTGATCTGTGCGCTGATCAATGGGTGCCGGCATTTGGAAGCCCACGCGCGTAAACCATTCACCATATCCCTGCAAACGGCGCCCGGTTTTATCCTCTCGGTTCAACAGCACATTCATGCGCCATTCACGGTTAAACACCTTCTGGCCACTGATGCGAATGCTCTCCCGCTTATGCTTAATATCCCAGTTTTCTTGAATATCTGCATAAGTGTCTCCAGAGCCTAAGGTGGGGAGGTGCAAGCTGTTACCGTGTAAAGGCGAAGATAAATCCAAATAGTGATAAAGCGGACGCTCGCGGTACTCGAAGGCAGCGCTATAATTCCCCTGCTCTCCGACCCTTGCCTTAAAGTACTGGGAATTGGTGCCTAGCCCCTTCACTTGAAACTGGCTATAGCGGTTATCTTTTTCGCCATCCTTATACAGCGCATTAATATCCACGCCGTATTGCATACCCTTTTCCACAGGCCCCGTGTAACGGCCAATGCGCTCACTGTCTTTGGTGAGATATTTGGCGCTCACTTCTATTTCTTCTTGCTCAGGACCCGGTGGTATGGCAGTGGAGAAAGGGGTAGATGCCCAAACAGATTGGCTAACTCCACCCACAGCCACCAACATCACCAGAGAATATAGGTTGTGCGTTTTATTCTTGTTCATTTTCG
>CALEAR010000067.1 GCA_937943665.1 uncultured Alcanivoracaceae bacterium | reverse complement strand
CCGGCACTAGGGCCCCCACGATGGCCTCTGAGGTCCTTTCTCGTTTTAATTCATGATAAAGGGTTTCTGCAACGGGCCATTGGCGGCGCAAGTAATTTAGCCACTGTTTAATGCGCCCTGCTTCTTGCTTCGGCAATCCTGTACCTAGCAGGGTTTGGCTGTATTGCTGCAGCAAGGGGAACACTTGCTCCCAAGTGGCTTGTTGGGTCCCGCGAATTTCCTGGGCAAGAAAGGGGTTGGTGACGGCGCCACGCCCAATCATCAAATGAGGAGTGTTGCTTTCCTTGGCACATTGCAAAGCATCCGCTGGATACCACACCTCGCCATTAGCAATCAGTGGAATGTGCAACATTTCACTTATGGGGGCGAGCAAATGCCAGTGGGCTGGTGGGCGGTAACCTTCACACTTGGTGCGTGCATGTACCGTTAACCATGCCGCCCCAGCTTCCTGCGCTGCAAGTGCATTAGCTTGTGCTTGTGTATTCTCCAAATTACCAAGGCGCATTTTCACTGAAACCGGAATATGTGCTGGCACCGCTTGCCGCACTGCATGGGTAATGCAATACAACAACTCTGGGGTATCTAAAATCACGGCACCGCCACTGTGGCGATTCACGGTTTTGGCTGGACAACCAAAGTTTAAATCAATGGCTGGCGCCCCTAATTCCACAGCGCGGGCAGCGTTCTCTGCCATACTGCTTGGATCAGAGCCAAGAAGTTGCACATGCACCGGTGTGCCACTGGTGGTTTTAGCGCCATGTTTTAACTCCGGACACCAACGATAAAATACAGAAGGCGGAAGTAAGCGCCCGCTCACACGCACAAATTCAGTAACGCACCAATCATATCCCCCCACAAGGGTCAGTATTTGGCGCAACCAATAATCCGCCACCCCCTCCATGGGGGCAAGCACCAATGCACTGCCTTCATAAAGTGCGGCGGTACCCGTGTTCGCGTGCCACGTTTTCTTTATACTGTCCCTCGTTTACTAATAAACGGTTAAACCCTCTCGCCACGCTTGTAGGAGCCATTATGAGCCAAGATACCTTTTCCATTGAAGAGACCTTAAACCACTTAGAATCCCTTGTGGAAAAAATGGAAAGTGGTGATTTATCCCTTGAGGAATCTCTAAAAGCTTTTGAGGAGGGTATTGCGCTCACCAAACAGTGCCAAGATGCCCTTAAAGCCGCTGAGGATAAAGTACAACGCTTATTGAAACAAACCCAAACGGAAACCACAGAAGAAGCAGACATCCCCTTCTAAACAGTGCTTGGCAGGCGACAGCAAAGGGTTTTTCGTTTATCCTTGCTTGCCTTATGGGCTAAGGCAAGCTTAAAGCCCATGAAGCTGTTTCGTTTCCCCTTTTACTGAGTGAGTGATTCATGCCTGGCGCCACGGATTTTTCATCGCTGCATCATTTTTTGAAATCCCTGCAAGCACGCAGCAACGCCTTAATAGAACAACATTTACCCAAGGTCACCAAGGCCCATGCGCCACGGCTGGCTGAGGCCATGAATTATGCCGCCCTTGCAGGGGGTAAACGCATTCGTCCTATCCTAGTGTATGCAGGCGCTGCTTTTTGTCATGGCCAAGATTCAGCGGCGGATATTCCAGCGGTGGCCATTGAGTTAGTACACACTTACTCCCTTATTCATGATGATCTTCCCGCCATGGATAACGATGATTTGCGCCGTGGCAAACCCACTTGCCACATTGCTTTCGATGAAGCCACCGCCATTTTAGCGGGCGATACTCTACACACCTTAGCCTTCGAGCTGTTAGCCACTGAAGGGGATTACACCTCCGAACAGCGGGTGGCCATGATCCGCACCTTAAGCCAAGCCGCTGGGGCTGCGGGTATGGCCGCAGGACAAATGCTCGATATTCAAGGGGAAAACACTGCAGCCACCCTCAATTGGCTAGAAAACATGCATTACTTAAAAACTGGACGCCTGATTACCGCAGCCTTAGAGCTTGGCGCCATTGCCGCGGGGGCTTCAGAGGAACAACATAGTGCATTAAAACTGTATGGTGATAAAATCGGACTCGCATTTCAGATTCGTGATGATATGTTAGATGTTATCGGTGCCACGGAAGAGCTTGGCAAAACCCAAGGTTCTGACGAGCGCCACAACAAAACCACCTTCCCGGGGCTTATCGGCTTGGAAGCGAGTGAATCCAGAGCAAAAGCGCTCTGCCATGAGGCTCAAGAAGCCCTCTCAGCGTTTGGTGATAGCGCCAATACCCTACGACAGTTAGCAAACTACATTATTGCTCGAACCTATTAACTTTGCCTTTGCAGGCATCGGCTTAGTGAACACAGAGTGCACATGGCTAAATCATTTAATGAAATGCCTTTAGAGCGCCCTTACACACCGCTCTTAGACACCCTAAACTCCCCAGCAGATTTACGTGCTTTGCCTAGCTCTGATTTGCTGCAGGTGGTGAATGAGCTGCGCGCTTATTTACTCTACGCCGCTGGTCAAACAGGCGGGCATTTTGGCGCTGGCCTAGGTGTGGTGGAATTAACGGTGGTATTGCACTACCTCTATAACACCCCTGA
>CALEAR010000066.1 GCA_937943665.1 uncultured Alcanivoracaceae bacterium | reverse complement strand
AACGCCGCCGAGCAGAACTCGGTTTACAAGGCTTTAATGCCAGTATTCAACCCGTAGAGCTGGATTCCGGCGCCACCACTCACCGCGTAATGGTGGGCCCTTACACCGAAATGGATGCCATGCAGCAGGCCAAGAAAAAGCTTGCAAATGCAGGCATTGATACCCTCGCTATTCGCGTTCGCAAATAATCCAATAAAAAATTCCATGGCCACCCTTGAACTTCAGGGGTGGCACCCCCAACTCTCGTAATATCATTCAGCAAAATGAAGGAATCGCTTGTGGAACAATATCGTGGTACCACCATTGTCTCCGTTCGTCGCGGCAACAGCGTTGTGATCGGTGGCGATGGTCAAGTTAGCCTTGGCAACACTGTAATGAAGGGCAATGCCCGCAAAGTACGTCGCCTGTATAAGGATCAAGTGATTGCAGGCTTTGCCGGCGGCACCGCCGATGCTTTTACCCTATTTGAGCGTTTTGAGGCGCAGTTAGAAAAGCACCAAGGCAACCTAGTGCGCTCAGCAGTGGAGCTTGCTAAAGATTGGCGCACCGATAGAGCCTTACGCCGCTTAGAGGCCTTACTGGCCGTGGCAGATAAACAACATTCTCTGATTATCACAGGTAATGGTGATGTGATTGAGCCCGAGAATGATCTCATCGCCATTGGTTCCGGTGGGCCCTTTGCGCAATCCGCCGCCACGGCGTTATTAGAAAACACAGAGTTATCCGCCAAGGATATTGTGGCAAAAAGCCTCACCATTGCCGCTGATATTTGTGTTTACACCAACCACCATCACTCCTTTGAAGAATTATCTTGGTAATCCCTATGTCTGTTTTAACTCCCCGTGAAATTGTTAGCGAACTCAACCGCCACATTATTGGCCAAGAAAGTGCCAAAAAAGCGGTGGCGCTCGCCTTAAGAAACCGCTGGCGCCGTATGCAGCTTAGCGAAGAGCTCAAAGCCGAAGTGGCTCCTAAAAACATTTTAATGATTGGCCCCACTGGCGTGGGTAAAACAGAAATTGCCCGCCGCTTAGCTCGCCTAGCCAATGCCCCTTTCATAAAAGTAGAAGCCACTAAGTTCACCGAGGTGGGCTATGTGGGCCGTGATGTGGAATCCATTATTCGCGACCTTATGGAAACCGCCATTAAGCTACTTCGCGAGCAAGCCATGGAAAAACAACGC
>CALEAR010000065.1 GCA_937943665.1 uncultured Alcanivoracaceae bacterium | reverse complement strand
AGTAAATTTGCTCGTGGCGATCCGCTGGGAAGAAGTGAATAATGCGGTCTAAGGCTTGGTTCGCGTTGTTGGCGTGCAAGGTGGCCAAACACAGGTGCCCCGTTTCCGCAAAGGCAATGGCGTAATCCATAACCTCACGGCTTCGAATTTCACCAATTAAAATCACATCTGGCGCTTGGCGCAGGGTGTTTTTCAGCGCCACATCAAAGGATTCCGTATCAATGCCCACCTCACGTTGGGTCACAATACAGCCTTGGTGCTGGTGCACAAATTCAATGGGATCCTCAATGGTAATAATATGCCCCTTTGAATTGCGGTTACGATGCCCCACCATGGCAGCCAAGGAAGTGGATTTACCCGTTCCCGTGGCCCCCACAAAAATAATTAGCCCCCGCTTTGTCATGGCGAGATCTTTTAAAATGGGGGGTAGGCGCAGTTCATCAATATCGGGAATGCGTGTTTCGATACGGCGAATCACCATGCCCACTAAGTTGCGCTGAAAAAAGGCACTTACCCGAAAGCGGCCAATACCCCGCGCTGAAATGGCAAAGTTGCACTCCTTCTCACGAATAAACTCTTTACGCTGGGCATCGTTCATCACCCCCAACACCACTTCTCGCGTCATATCTGGCGAAAGTGCTGTGCGAGTCACTGGTAGAATTTTGCCGTGCACCTTAATGGAAGGTGGCACCCCCGCTGTAATGAATAGATCCGAAGCTTCTCGCTCCACCATCAGTTTTAATAATTCTTGGAAATCCACCGTGAATCCCTTTTAGTTAAAAGTTATCGGGCTGCTCGGCACGCTCGCGGGCGGCTTCGCGGCTGATCACCCCTTGACGCACTAATTCTGCCAAACACTGATCTAGCGTCTGCATACCAATACCCGCACCGGTTTGAATGGCGGAATACATTTGCGCCACCTTATCCTCACGAATGAGGTTACGAATGGCCGGCGTACCAATCATGATCTCATGGGCTGCCACACGGCCACCACCATTTTTCTTCAATAGGGTTTGAGAAATTACAGCCCGCAAGGATTCCGACAACATGGAGCGCACCATGGATTTTTCCTCTGCGGGGAACACATCCACCACACGGTCAATGGTTTTCGCCGCCGAGGTGGTGTGCAAGGTACCAAACA
>CALEAR010000064.1 GCA_937943665.1 uncultured Alcanivoracaceae bacterium | reverse complement strand
GGGCCCCAAGTTTACTCCCATTGGCAGTCTTGCCACCTTGTTGTGGCTGCATGTGTTGCAGCAAAAGGGGCTGCGGATTACTTGGGGGTATTACTTTAAGGTGGGAGTGGTGCTTACTGTGCCTGTGTTGCTGATGACATTGTTAGCCTTGGCATGGGTGATGCAGTAGGAGTGGGTTGGCCCCATGAAAATGCATTCAGCTTACAGCTTGTGCTGTTTTAGCTGATATGAAGGCAGTGGTTAGCTTGTTGAGTCAATAACAACAAATACTAAGGAAAGATTAAAAGCATTTGTGGCCTATAACCGCGCTTTAGATGGCACCGCCTCAGCAAGGCCTAAGGGGGTAGCTGTGAACAGGTATTTCATTAAGAAAGCTCTCATCATTGTAAGTGCGTTACTGTGTAGCGCTTTTTCTCAGCCTAGCTACCTTAAAGCCTCTCCTTCAAACTTTACCGCCGCTAAACCGGTGCGCATGAATTGGCGAATGTTGGCATGGTCTTCCCCGGTGGGGTTGGATAATACGCCTTGATAATGTTCCCCAAAGCACAATAAGGCCTGTTCATCAGAGAGACGATGGCGTTTAGCAAAGGCGAAGATGATGCAGGAGCCTTCATTTTGACCAGCAGGGTTATACAGTGGCCCATTAAAAAAGGCTGTGGGCTCGTACTGATAATGTTGCTTAAGGCAGCGAATCACCTCGGTGAACTGCAGTGCCGTGTTTTGTTCACCAAGGTGTTTTAACAACTCTGTGATTGTCATTCTGTGGCCATATTGGATTCAGGGGTAAACATGGCGGGGTTGCAGTTCTTAATAATAACGCGACCTTCCAACATGCTGCCGCGAGAATACTCACCAAAGATACACTCATTTTTAGCGGGGTTATAATTTTGGATCCAAAGGTTATCGCCCTTCCACGTGGTTTGCATGTGCAAATGTCCTGCGGGAATTTCCACACGCATCACACCTCCCCAACGTTTCACAAACATTTGTTCGAAGTAAAAATAATAGGTGAGCGTGCCTGAAACTAAAAAAATTAAGGCTAATACAATGGCTGCCTTCCACCAGCCTTTATACACCCCTAGACCAAAGAGAGTGGCGAAAATAATGGCTGCCAGTAAAAACCAATAAAGATAAGTAACCATAAGCTGTACTCTTTTTTTGTGACTTGTTGTAATACAACTTAGTTTAAGCAAGCGTGTGCTTGTTGCAATGAAAAAAGGAAAGGTTTTGGCGGATCAGTGGTTTGTTTACATTCTCAGGTGTGCGGATAACACCCTTTATACCGGTATTTGTAAAGATGTGGCGCGGCGGTTGAAAGAACATAATACGTCTTCTAAGGGGGCTCGTTATACCCGTAGTCGTAGGCCGGTTACTTTGGTGCATGTGGAACAACAAGCTTCCCGTTCAGAGGCAGCCCAGCGGGAGGCAGCCATTAAAAAACTTTCTCGAAAACAGAAGCTAGCTTTAATTAAGGCATAAAAAACCCCGCATTAAGCGGGGTTTTTTGACAATGATGTTGCAAAAATTATTCTGCTACAACGTTTGCCGCTTGTGGACCTTTAGGACCTTGCTGAATTTCGTATGTTACTTTTTGGCCTTCAGCTAGGGTTTTAAAACCAGAGCCTTGAATAGCGCTAAAGTGAACGAATACATCTGCACCGCCGTCGTCCTGGGTGATGAAGCCAAAGCCCTTGGACTCGTTGAACCATTTTACTGTGCCGGTAGCCATTGAATCTATACCTCAAAAAAACTAATTAAATCATGTGTTGCTAGCAAGGTTTTGCGGGGGTGGTTCGGGCGGTAACACTAAAAGGGGAACTACCAAAAGCACCACTGCTTCAAAACTGCAGCATCAACCACCTTACGCCCTTTCTTAGGAAGGTGCTACTCTTTTTTGAGAAATAGCTCAAATAAGTTAGCAAATTACCGATAAACGGCGAACAAATGGGCGTTTATGGCCGCCTAGGCCATGTGCTAGCGCAAGTTGGCTGCCACTTCGAGATCTTTTAAAGCGGCCTCTAAGTAATCTAACAACCGTTGCATGGAAGGTAATGTACGGCGGCAAGCAATAAGCCCAAACTCCAATTGATCACAATAGCTCGTCAGTGTGATATTCAGGGCAATTTGATTCAAGGTGATAGAAACGGGATACATACCTTCAAGCTTAGCGCCATTCCAATAGAGTGGTTGGCTTGGCCCAGGCACATTGGAGATTACCACATTAAAGGCGCGCCATTCTGGGGCTAACCCCGTGAGTAGGTGCAGTCCCATGGGCGCCATGATGAGTCCCGTGAGGTTTAATATTTCCGCAGGGGTCATTTGGCGATAGCGGGCTTTTGCTTCATCCACCGAGGCCTTAATGGTGCGTAGGCGGTTAGCAGGGTCAGCAATGTGGGTGCCAAGGTTGGCTAGAATCATGGCAATTTGGTTGCCGCTCGAGGCGTAGATTCACAGGCACCATGGCAATAAGGGGTTGATCTGGCAAGGCGTTCTGGCTAATCAGGTAATCACGTAGTGCGCTGCTGCACACCGCCAACACCACATCATTTAAGGTGCAATCAAAGGCTTGGCTAATGCGTTTAAACCGTTCTGTGGCAAAGGATTGTGCAGCAAAGCGGCGGCTGCCTGTGATTTTTTGGTTAAGAATGGTTTGTGGTGCCTGGAACACAGAAACAAAGTTAGGATCTGTTTTTGCCTTTTGGGTCATTTGGTACACGGTGCGCACCAGTGTGGGTATGGTGGCTAGTTGCTTGCTAGCACCTGCGCCAAAGCGCGCCAACTTTCCCACCGCTTCCACGGGGTTGGGGTAGCTGCTTTTTTCCACTGTGTCCAACATAGGGTGGGCCCAAACCGGTGGCATATTCCTTTCGTTTGGATCAAAGGATAATGCTTTGGTGCCCATTCGCATGGCGGCCACTCCATCGATCATGGCATGGTGTACCTTGGTATAAAGAGCAAACTGGCGGCGTTGAATTCCTTCAATAAGATGCACTTCCCACAGGGGGCGTTGGCGATCCATTAAGCTTGAGTGCTCAGCCGAAACCAGCGCTAAGAGTTCTCGAATGCGTCCGGGTTTGGGTAAAGCTTGGTGGCGAAAATGATGCTCAATATCAAATTGTTTATCTTCCGTACGATAGTATTGGCCTAGGCGTGCCTTCACCCGTTGGTTAAAAGGCGCTTTAGGCGTGGCATAGGCACGCATGGATTCAGCAAGTTCACGAATATATTTGGGGCCTGCATCTTCTGGAAAACTAAATAGCTGCAGCCCTGCCACATGCATGGGTTGTTGACGTTGTTCAAGCCATAGAAACAGTTGATCAACCGGACTTAGTGGACGCATAGAATATCCCTCTCGTTAATGGGGCGAGGTATTGTTATGTGAATAAAATGAGGAGGGCATTGTTATTTTTCTCCGTATTCATGAGAGAGTATAGCGAATAGGAAGAAAAATAGAAAAGCGGCGTGGAACTCCACGCCGCCTGATGAGGGTAGGGCTAAAAACGCTTACTCGTAATCAAAGGAAAAATCGTCAGCGTTAATTTTAAGTAAGGTTTTTGATGGCTTTAGCATGGCGTCCGCGTGGCCTTTGGCACGGGGGAGCAAGCGCTCGTAATAGAATTCTGCGGTGGCAATTTTGGCTTCATAGAATTCTGCGGCTTGTTCGCCATCACCATTATTTAGTTTTTCCTGAGCTTTGGCTGCCATTACCGCCCAGAAATAAGCCATCATGGCAAAGCCGGAATACATAAGGTAATCATAGCTTGCGCTGCTTACTGTTTCGCGGTCGCGAGTGGCCATTACCATTAAGCGAGTGGTGAGGTAATTCCACTGCGCAGCAATTTTTAGTAATTGAATGGCGAAGGGGCGCAAGGTGGGATTTGTCATGTTGCGTGTACCAAAGCTTAAGAGCTTTTGGCTAAATTCACGTACACACTTACCTCGGGTCATAAGTAATACTTTACGGCCTAGTAAGTCTAAGGCCTGAATACCAGTGGTGCCCTCGTACAGTGTGGAAATGCGCGCATCACGGACAATTTGCTCCATGCCGTGCTCGCTAATGTAGCCGTGGCCACCAAATACTTGCATGCCAAGGTTTGCGGCTTCTAACCCCATTTCAGTGAGGAAACCTTTCAGAATGGGGGTGAGAAAACCGAGTTGGTCATCCCAGTATTCACGCTTTTTCTCATCGCCTTCGAGAATACCTGTAACCATGTTATCCGCTTGCTTGGCGGTGTAATACAACATGGCGCGACCACCCTCTGTAATGGCTTTCTGCGTTAATAGCATGCGGCGTACATCTGCGTGGTGGATGATGCTGTCTGCCACTTGATCTGGGTCTTGCTTACCGCGTAGTGCACGCATGGAGCGACGCTCTTTTGCGTAGGTGAGTGCACCTTGGAAGGCGCGTTCGGCATGACACACACCTTGCATGGCTGTACCAATACGGGCTGAGTTCATAAAGGTGAACATGCACTCAAGCCCTTTGTTTTCAGGTCCAATAAGAAAGCCCACCGCATCATCAAAGTTCATCACACAGGTGGCAGAGGCTTTAATCCCCATTTTTTCTTCAAGAGCGCCACAGGAAACGCCGTTATCTTCCCCGATTTTGCCGGGAAGGTACTTAGGCACAATAAACAGCGAAATACCGCGAGTGCCTTTGGGGGCATCGGGTAAGCGTGCTAACACGATGTGAACAATGTTTTCGGTGAGGTCGTGATCCCCAGAAGAAATAAAGATCTTGGTGCCGGTGATTTTGTAGCTACCATCGTCTTGGGGTACGGCGCGGGTTTTTACTTGGCCTAAGTCGGTACCGCACTGGGGCTCGGTTAAGCACATGGTGCCAGCCCACTCTCCCGTGGCCAGTGGGGTGAGGTAAGTTTGTTTTTGTTCCTCGGTGCCATGCATCATGATAGTGTTCATGGCGCCAATACCAAGGCCGGGGTACATACTGAAAGACCAATTAGCAGTGCCTAACATTTCTTGCTTAAACATACCCAGAGACATGGGCAGCCCTTGGCCACCGTATTCCACAGGGTGGGAAAGGCCTTGCCAGCCACCGGCCACAAACTCGTTATAGGCTTCTTTAAAGCCTTTAGGGGTGATTACCTTGCCGTCTTCTAGACGGCAGCCCTCTTCATCACCGGATTGATAAAGCGGAGCTATGGTGTTTTCGCTTAAACGCGCGCACTCGGTGAGAATGGCTTCCACCATATCGGGGGTGGCATCTTCGCCATTGGGTAGGCTTTGGTAGTGTTTTTCATAATCAAACACTTCGTTTAATAAAAACCGCATATCCCTTAAGGGAACCTTATAACTCGACATTCACCCTTCTCCTGTGCAAAACGCGTAATAAAAAGCAATACCTTTAAAAAGGTATAACGAATGGGTAAGCAGTTATAACGAAAGATGGCGCCACATGCTTTGACCATAAACGCAAGCAAAATAGGCGGAAATGAGAATATGGTGCCAAATGATGGAGAGAAGAGAAGGAAAAAGAGCGCCTTGAAGGCGCTCTTAATGGCTACAGCATAATGGGGTTAAACAGGTACTGTGGCTGATTCGCTGTAATTAATTTTTTTACGCTCCTGGCGCGCTTGGTTTACCAACATGCGGCCATTGTTGCTGGTGTCTGGGTAGTGGCTTACACCAAAGGACCAATTACCAAATTCACGGGCCTGTGCGTTACCGCCAAGTACGGTGCGCAAGGTGTGGGTAAGGATTTCAAGTTGTTCTTCGTTTTGGTGTGGCACAATGGCCATAAAGCTACCCATGCTAAAGCGAGACAAGGTTTGTGGACCAGGCAATACTGATGTTAAAGATTTTGCCACATCCTTGATGAACTGGTTGGCCACGCTTTCGCCTTTTTTGTTTAACAACTCACGGTATTTGTCGAGTTCCACATGAACCAAGCTAAAGCTATCGCCTGGTAAACTCGTGGCGATTTTCTTCACTAAGAGTTGCTCAAAGTGCTGGCGGTTGGCTAAGCCGGTGAGCATATCTTTGTGCACTGCATCGTCGATCCAGGCTTCACGTTCTGCTTGGGCTTTCTTTTCTTGCTCCATACGGCGGTAGTCTTCTAAGGCGATGAGCATGGCAATTAACAACATAATACCCGCCACTAATGCGGTGGGAATACCCATCCAGTTACCACGTAGGATGTTGTCGCTTGCCATGGCGGCATCAGGCGCATAGATAGCTGCTTCCATGCCGGAGTAGTGCATACCGCAAATGGCCATACCCATGATGAGGGCTGCCCCAGTTTTCACCCAAACCGCATGTTTTTGCGACACATTGCGCACTTGGCGAGTAATAATTAACGCTGCACCGGAAGCCACCACCGCAATAATAATGGAGAGGGTAAACCAAGTTTGGTCGTATTGGATGCTTGGCGTAATACGCATGGCCGCCATACCGCCATAGTGCATGGAGGCAATACCTGCACCCATGATAATGGCACTCGCAGCAAGGCTGATGTGGCGCACCTTGGGTTGAGAAATAACAAATAAAGCCAGAGCAGAAGCAAGCACGGCGGGTATCCAGGAAAGTACTGTGAGGCCAAGGCTGAAGCTCATGCTCATTCCGTGTGGCATGGTGTAAGCACTCATGCCCACAAAGTGAGTGGTCCAAATGCCCGAACCCATGCAAAGGGCTCCACCAGTAAGCCATAGCTTGCGTGATTTATCTTCCACATCAAATAAACGGGTTCCAAAGTAGATGGCCGTAAACGATGCGATCACAGACACGCAATAAGAGGCAAAGACCAATGTCATGTCGTAGCTACCGTGCATGCAACAACTCCTACATATAAGATTGGTGAAAATGGGAATGATACTGCGGTGGGTGTTAAATTTGTTTAGGTTATAATTATATTTGATTGAGCATTAAGAGGCGACAGTTAGAAGGAATATTAAAAGTAAAATATATATAATGTAAGTATTTGATTTTAGATGTTGTTTTTTGTTGATTTTACATATGTTATAGCTTTTTGATATGGATGCTATAGCTGTTTTTTGTTAGACAGTTTTTTGAGAAGTGTGAACTAGGTCAATTTTTTAGTAAAAATATTTGTGTTTTGGTTTTGAATGTGGTCTTGCCTTGCTCGAGGTGGATCCGTATCGGTGATATGTTGGACAGCAATCGCTGTTTTTTCTGTGGTGGGCCTTTATACTACGCCGCAAAGAAGTTCATTGAATCGCCCTTCAGGGCGTCCTAATTTTTTACTCATAACCTATTGTAGGTACGTCTCATGTTATATCCCAAGCGTTTTGGGGTCATTGTTATTGGTGGAGGTCATGCGGGCACAGAGGCAGCCATGGCTTCTGCTCGTATGGGGGTTTCCACCCTGTTGTTGACCCACAATATAGAAACCATCGGTCAAATGAGTTGTAACCCTGCCATTGGCGGGATTGGAAAAAGCCATTTGATGCGTGAGGTGGATGCCATGGGCGGTATCATGGCACGTGCCACGGATAGGGCCGGCATTCAGTTTCGCACTTTAAATAGTCGTAAGGGGCCTGCGGTGCGTGCCACCCGAGCGCAAACAGATCGTGTGCTGTATAAATCCGCTATTCGTGAAATGGTGGAGAATCAGCCCAATTTAACCATTTTTCAACAGGCTGTTACGGATTTAGTGGTGCGTAATGGGGTGTGCGTGGGGGCTGAAACCAGTATGGGTATCACCTTTGAGGCGGAAGCCGTGGTACTCACAGTGGGAACCTTTTTAGGAGGCACCATTCATGTGGGCTTGGATCAGCAATCAGGCGGCCGAGCAGGGGATCCTCCTTCCAATGCTTTGGCGCAGCGTCTGCGTGAGATGCCCTTTAAGGTGGATCGTTTAAAAACGGGCACACCGCCACGCATTGATGGAAAAACCGTTGATTTTAGCGTGATGGAGGAACAGTGGGGCGATACTCCCACTCCGGTGATGAGTTATTTGGGGCGGGTGGAGGAACACCCTCGTCAAGTGTGTTGTTATATTACTCACACCAATGAGCGCACTCATGAGGTCATGCGCAAAGGGTTTGATCGTTCCCCCATGTTTACGGGGGTGATTGATGGCGTGGGGCCACGTTATTGCCCCAGTGTGGAAGATAAAATTAATCGATACCCCGATAAAACTAGCCACCAGATTTTTGTGGAGCCAGAGGGGTTGAACACCCATGAGCTGTACCCCAACGGCATTTCCACTAGTTTACCTTTTGATATACAGCTTGAAGCGGTGCGCACTATTCGTGGGTTTGAAAATGCTCATATTACACGCCCCGGTTATGCCATTGAGTATGATTACTTTAACCCACAGGATCTGCATCACACCTTAGAAACAAAACACATGCCTGGGCTTTATTTTGCAGGTCAAATCAATGGTACCACAGGCTATGAAGAGGCGGCGGCGCAAGGGCTGTTGGCAGGGTTGAACGCGGCGCTGCGTGTACAAGAAAAGGATCCATGGTACCCCAGTCGGGATCAAGCCTACCTAGGGGTGTTAGTGGATGATTTAATTAACTACGGCACCAAAGAGCCCTATCGCATGTTCACTAGCCGTGCGGAGTACCGCCTATTACTGCGCCAAGATAATGCCGATATGCGTTTGACTGAAATTGGACGCAACCTAGGGTTGGTGGATGATGAGCGTTGGCGCGCCTTTTGTGAGAAGCGCGAAGGGATTGAAAAAGAAGTGCAGCGTTTGCGCAGCACTTGGATTCACCCCAATCATGCGCGCTTAAAAGAGGTGGAAGCTCTTCTACCTAAGCCTCTGGGGCGTGAGTATCCACTCATGGATTTGCTAAAACGCCCTGAGGTGGATTATGCCACCCTTATGGAAGCAGCGGATCTTGAACCTGTGGATGCTGTGGTGGCGGAACAGGTGGAAATTGAAGCCAAATACTCCGGTTATATTGAGCGTCAAAAAGCAGAAGTGGAACGCTTAAAAGCTGCGGAATCCCAAAAAATTCCGCAGGGCATTGATTACAGCCGCGTAACGGGGCTTTCTAATGAGGTAAGGCAAAAGTTAGAGGAGGTGCGGCCCACCACTATTGGTCAGGCGGGGCGTATTCCAGGGGTAACACCTGCCGCTATTTCGTTGCTCGTGGTGCATTTAAAGCGCCAAGGCGTGCGTCGTGTGGTGGGTGAATAACATTGGCAAACTTGCAGGATATTTTAGGAACGGGGTTACGTGAGTTAGCGCTTCCCGCAAGCGAAGCACAGCAGCAGGCTATGTTAGATTACGTGGCTTTATTGCATAAATGGAATCGTGCTTACAACCTCACGGCCATTCGCGATCAAGCCAATATGGTGCGGCGCCACCTGTTAGATTCCCTAGCAGTATTGCCTTGGGTTGAGGATAAACCCACCTTAGATGTGGGGACGGGCGCGGGGTTGCCGGGTATAGTGCTTGCTATTATGCGTCCTGAGCAATCCTTTATTTTGCTTGATAGTAACGGCAAAAAAACCCGTTTTGTGCGCCAGGCTGTATTGGAATTAAAGCTGCCTAATGTGGAGGTGGTGCAAAGCCGTATACAAGATTTTGCAAAGCCCGTGCCGCAGGTAATTGCACGTGCCTTTGCTGCCTTGCCAGAGATGCTAACCTTGCTTGCCCATGTTTTGCCGCCTGAAGGGCGGTTGCTTGCCATGAAGGCAGCGCAGGCGGAAAAAGAAATTGAGCAGGCGCCACAGGGGTGGCTTTTTGATACAGTGAAGCTTCGCGTGCCAGGGGTGCATGAGCATAGAGAATTGGTGATTGCACAAAGCGCAAGCACCTAGCGCAAGGAGAAGGAGAGGATAGTGGCCACCGTATTTGCCCTAGCAAATCAGAAAGGTGGTGTGGGTAAAACCACCACCAGTGTGAATTTAGCCGCGGCACTCGCGCAACAGCGCCAGCGCGTGTTATTGATTGATCTTGATCCTCAAGGTAACGCCACCTCTGGAGCAGGGGTGGAAAAGTATGAGCTACCTAACAGTGTTTATCATGTGCTAGTGGGGGAGCTGAGCGCTGAGGCGGTGGTGCAAAAAGAGGTGCCCGGTGGCTTTGATTTATTACCGGCTAACGGAGATCTCACGGCGGCAGAGGTGCAGTTGCTACAAATGCAGGGCAGGGAGTATCGTTTGCGCGATGCACTGGCTCCTTTGTTAGCGGCTTATGATTATATGTTAATTGATTGCCCTCCCTCCCTAAATATGCTCACTGTTAACGCCTTGGCCGCTGCCACAGAGGTGATAGTACCCATTCAGTGTGAGTATTATGCCCTTGAGGGATTATCGGCGTTGCTTGGCACCATTGAGGATATACAGGCCTCGGTGAATCCAAGTTTAAAAATTGGTGGTTTGTTGCGCACCATGTTTGATCCGCGTAACAGTTTGTCTAACGATGTGTCCACCCAGCTATTAACCCATTTTGGGGATCAGGTGTATCGCACCATTATTCCGCGAAATGTGCGCTTGGCAGAAGCGCCCAGTTATGGTGAATCCATTATTAGCTATGATCGCAAATCTCGCGGTGCATTGAGTTATTTAGCCTTGGCGGGTGAAATTTTACGACAGAAAAAAGCCCAACGAACGGCGTAAAAGAAAGAAGGTGAAGAGGCATGGCAGCCAATCGTAAACGAGGTTTGAACAAAGGGCTTGATGCGTTATTAAGCCGCAGCAGCAGTGTTCCTGTGGCTAGTGAGACAGCTAGTATTGAACCCACTCCTACCACAGCGGAGCCAGAAGAAGGCCAGCTGTGCCATTTGCCCATTAATCAAATGGAGCGTGGCCGTTATCAACCACGCCGCGATATGTCAGCAGAAGCTCTAGAGGAGCTGGCAGAATCCATACGTTCTCAAGGGGTGATGCAACCCATTGTGGTGCGCCCCATTAGTGCCTCCCGCTATGAAATTATTGCTGGGGAGCGCCGTTGGCGTGCTGCTAAGTTAGCTAGCCTTGAAACCATCCCAGCAGTGGTGCGTCATGTGGATGATGAAGCCGCCATTGCCATGGCGCTGATTGAGAACATTCAGCGGGAGGATTTAAGCCCCATGGAGGAGGCACTCGCCCTTGCCCGACTAAAGGATGAGTTTGAGCTTACACACCAAGAGGTGGCAAATGCGGTGGGTAAGTCTCGCGCCATGGTGAGTAATTTGTTACGTTTGTTAACCCTTGAAGAACCTGTACGCCGCATGTTGGAACATGGCGATTTAGAAATGGGGCATGCCAGGGCCCTGTTAGGGCTTGCTGGTGATGCTCAGGTAGAAGCCGCAAAACAGGTGGTGGCCCGTGGTTTGAATGTGAGGCAAACCGAGGCCTTGGTGCGGGATTTCCATAAACCTAAGGCTGTACCCAAAGCTCAAACCCCCACGGATCCCAACGTGAAACGATTGCTTCGAGATTTGTCGGAGCGATTAGGTGCGCCAGTGGATCTTAAGCAAGGGGCTGGCGGTAAAGGGAAGTTGGTGATTAGCTATAGCAGTTTAGATGAGCTAGATGGGATTTTGTCGCACATCAAATAGAGGCAAAAAAGCCCTTTTTTGATAGACAGAAACAGAAAATAGGCGCGTACCGGTTGCAGTGTTGTCGTCATCTGCCTATACTCTGCGCGCCTGTTGCACAGGACTATGAGCCAGCCAGCCAAATTTGGCGGCTTTTTATTTTTGCTTATAGAGCAATAAGGCAGCGAGGTAAGCAATGACCCCCGTAACCGGGAAAACCTTATTTTTTGGTTTAATGCGTATACAATTGCTTGCCTTGTTAGCGCTTGCCGCCATCGCTTTTGGGTGGTTAGGTAAGCAAGCCGCTGTTGCAGTGGCATGGGGCGCAGGTATCTGTTGGCTTGCCCATACATGGGCGGGGTTTCAGATGTGGCTACACCCTAAAAACGCAGATCCAAAACGGCAGGCCACCGCAGCCATACGGGCAGAAGTGGGTAAAATAGCTATCGCCTTGCTGTTGTTGTGGTTATCGATTAAAACCACGCCCGAGCTGCGTAATAGAGAAGGTGCGGCAGCGT
This sequence comes from uncultured Alcanivoracaceae bacterium, assembly GCA_937943665.1. Lineage (GTDB taxonomy): Bacteria > Pseudomonadota > Gammaproteobacteria > Pseudomonadales > Alcanivoracaceae > CALEAR01. Next base: position 894 of record CALEAR010000064.1, on the reverse strand, counting down.
TGCTGCTCGGTTTCTTTATTACGCAAGTGGTGGGATGGATCTGGCTAGCGCGGGCAACGAGCGCTCCCACAGAGCACGAAGTTGAAAATAAACATGACGGTTGATGGTTGGGTCAGCAGATGGCAAACACTCAAACAGAGTATATTCAGCACCACTTAACGAACCTTACCTATGGTAAAGTTGCCCCAGGCACAGAATCCTGCAGCGGTGGCGTTTACGAGCAAGCGCAATGGATTTTCGCACAGTGCCCTGAAGAGCTTGAAGGTATGGGTTTTTGGGCTTTTCACGTGGATAGCTTGTTCTGGTCTGGTCTTCTCGGTTTTGTCTTTATTTTTCTCTTTTCTCGCGCCGCCAAAAAAGCCCACGCCGGCGTTCCTAGCAAATTCCTCAATATTATCGAAGTCTTCTACGAGTTCGTTGATAATCAGGTTAAAGATACTTTCCAAGCAAAGAGCAAATTAATTGGTCCGCTTTGCTTAACCGTGTTTTTCTGGATCCTATTAATGAACGCCATTAAGTTAATTCCTGTGGATTTCATCCCAGGGGCGGCGCATTGGGCAGGGCTTGAATACTTTAAGTATGTACCTGTGGTGGATCCCAACATTACTCTATCCATGTCGTTCTCTGTGCTTTTCTTAATCATTGCTTTCAGCATTAAGCACAACGGCGTTAAGGGCCTAATTAGCAGCTTAACGTTGCAGCCCTTCCAAAGTAATAATTTGTTGCTACAAATCTTATTAATTCCAGTCAACCTCATTCTTGAGGTGGTGGGCTTGCTTGCTAAGCCCGTATCACTTGGTTTGCGGTTGTTTGGAAACATGTTTGCGGGCGAGTTCGTATTCGTGCTTGCAGCAGCCATGATGGGCTATTTCCAGTTCGTTGTGGCATGGCCTT
>CALEAR010000063.1 GCA_937943665.1 uncultured Alcanivoracaceae bacterium | reverse complement strand
GTTTCGGCGTTCATGGCGGCATATCCTAGCACCCCGTGGGTATGCACCAATAGGCGCTCACCTAGCAACAAGCCAATTTCTGGTTTGCCCGTAAGGCTAATGGCTTGGCTCACCAAGGTTTCAAACTGGGACCATTCACAACGAAATAATGGGGCATCAAACCCTTTTTCGGTTAACTCAGCCGCCGCTAAACAGGCTTGAAAATCGCCACCTAAATCCTCCACCAGCTCGCCAAACTGTTGCACATAGGAGCTCGGCAACACCACAGATGCTTTCATCATCATTGTTACTCTTATTCTTTATGAGGGGTGTCAATATATGACCCAAGATTGTCATGCCCGGACCTCGTGTTCAAGGCACCTAGCCTCTACTCTCAAAGCATGGTGAATACCACTATTACCGGCTAAGAGGCGTATATGTTCAGTTTCTTCAGAAAAAAAACAACGCACCAGGCACAAATTAATGAGCACTCGGTGCAAACCAACTCCAAGCAAACCTTATTGGTTTCTGCTTTGGAGCAAGGCGTTCCCATGGCACACAGCTGCCGTGTGGGCGGCTGCGGCACCTGCAAATGCCGCTTGGTGGAGGGCAAGACCCGCTCCTTAACAGATTTTAGCTATGTGCTAAACGCCGAGGAGCTCGCGCAAAATTATATCTTAGCGTGCCAATCTGTGCCGCTCACTGATCTTGTGATTGAGGCGCAACTCACAGATCTTTCAGCATCCAAGGAAGTTAAGGGCACCATCACTGCGCAAACCATGCTAACCCATGATATTTGCCAGCTGACCGTGCGCCCCACAGAACCCATAAACTACAAAGCCGGCCAATATGCCGAACTGGCCTTGGCCTCTGCACCCACTGTGTTTCGTAACTTTTCCTTTGCTAATGCTAGCGGCCAAGAAGAAGTGAGCTTCTTTATTCGCCGCGTGCCCAATGGCGTTCTAACAGGAAGAATCACCTCCGAGGAGCTCGTGGGCACCGAAGTGACCTTGCGCGGGCCCCATGGTGATTTTTGGCTACGCCCTGCAGATGCCCCCTTGCTCCTTGTGGCCGGCGGCAGTGGGTTGGCCCCCTTAATGGCTATTCTTGAAGACGCGCAAACCCAAGGCATTCAACGGCCTGTAGTACTGCTGTTTGGTGCTCGCCGCCAACGGGATTTATACCTGCTTCACACCTTAGAAGAAGTGGCCGCCCAGTGGCCTGCACCCTTTACCTTCATCCCCGTGCTTTCTGAACAGGGTGATGATGATTGGCAAGGGGCCAGAGGTTTAGTGACAGAGCATATTTCCGAGGTGCTCACCCCCGAGACGCACGCCTATTTATGCGGCCCCCCACCCATGGTGGATGCTGCCACAGAAGTGTTACGGGCACAGGGCATTGCCCCTGAGCATATTCACGCTGACCGCTTTTTAACCAACGCCACCGCTGTGGCGAGTTAGTACACGAATAACAACGAGGTAAACCCAATGAACGTTCTACACTATTTAAAATATTGTTTCTTTCATGTGATAGGCCTTTTAAGTGCGCTTTCCCTGCTCGCAGGTGGGCACTACATTACCCTAGGCTTGTTAGCCATTGTGCTGTTTTATGTGATTGGTGATGCCGTTGGTGGCGATGACACCAGCACCCCTGAGTACCAGCACGAAGGCATTCTCACCTTCCAATTGTGGTTGGCCTTACCGCTACTGGCCTTCATTGTGTTTAGTGCTGTGTGGGCCTTCTCCCCAGGCGATGCTTTTGGTTTTGGCGCTTGGGTTAGCCAACTCACCGGTTACGATGTGTTAGCTGCAAAAGCACAAAACACCTGGGTACACGGGGTGGCAGCAGTGCTCCTTACTGGGCTGATGATTGGCATGGTGGGCACCATTCCCGCCCACGAGCTAACCCACAGAACCTGGGATAAAATCTCGATGTTTGTGGGCCGTTGGTTGCTTGCCTTTAGCTTTGACACCATCTTTTCCATCGAGCATGTGTATGGCCACCACCATTATG
>CALEAR010000062.1 GCA_937943665.1 uncultured Alcanivoracaceae bacterium | reverse complement strand
ACCGCGCGCCCCATCACCTTGATGCCCACCTGGCTCTCACCGGTTAGCACGGCTAATAATCCCACTTGGTACATGTGGCGCAGGCGTTTTAGGTTGGCTAATTCCTCTGCCCCTAGGGTGCGCTGCTGTGAAGGTATACTGCCCGCTAAGCGAAACGCAGGCAGAAAGTGGCTTTCGCCAATGCGTGACGCACGACGAGCCAAGCGCAATTCATTGATGCCCTCCACTAACAACTCGGGAATGGGGGCATCGGTATGTTGTACATACTCTAAGTAACGACGGAGCAACACAATGGCACGGCTTAACGCATTAGCAGCACGCTCGGGGTGTTTTACTGTGCCTAAGGCCTCGCTTAACTGCACCATCTCAGAGGACATCATGGTGGCGGCGGGCAATTCCACCATGGTGCATACACCACGCACTTGCTGCAGTAATTCGCTTAACTGCTGCTGTTGTTTCTCGCGAGGTTCTAAGGTGTAGGCTTCTAACAGTGCCTCGCTTTGTTGCAACGTGGCATTAATTTCCTCAATCAGCAACGTTAAAGAAGTGGTGTTACTAATGGCAGCCATGAAGCCCCCTCACTATCAACTTAATATTGGGTAAAAAAGCCCTACGTTAATGTTTTGATGCTATACCTTGCGTTAAGGCACACCAAGGCACAAGTAGTTCGCCATAATTTTGCTACCTTGTGCACATAATCAGGCACTTAGCGCGGCCAAGTAAGCTTACCACCGGATTTTTGGGTGATGAAATCTAAGCGCTCTTCGTGGGCAGCCACTTCTTCCTCGGTGGCATAAATAATGGGTAAGGCCGCCCTATCACTGCTCACACGGCGCAACCTTGATATGCCCTCACCCCCCTCTTCATCATGGCTACCGCCTAGGGAAAGTCGTGTTTGGCCACTGGTCATCACCAAATACACATCCGCTAGGATTTCAGCATCTAGCAAGGCGCCGTGCAGCTCTCGGTGAGAGTTATCAATGCCATAGCGGCGGCACAAAGCATCCAAACTGTTGCGCCCTCCGGGGTGCATTTTTTTCGCCAACGCTAAGGTATCTAAAATACCACACACCTCATGTAAAGGTGGATACCCTTGGTTGAGCAAGGCAAACTCGGCATCCATAAAGCCCACATCAAAGGGGGCGTTGTGGATCACAAGTTCGGCACCTTTAATGTACTCAAAAAACCGTTCTGCCACCTCGCTGAATACGGGTTTATCTGCTAAAAATTCTGGGGTAATGCCGTGCACCGCCAAGGCTTCTGCATCAATATCGCGCTCGGGGTTAATGTATTCGTGAAAATTATTGCCAGTAAAGCGGCGGCCCACTAATTCCACCGCACCTATCTCAAGAATGCGATGCCCCTCTTCCACGTGCAAACCTGTGGTTTCCGTATCCAATACTATTTGACGCATATTATTCCTCTTGTGCTTTGGCAAGACACTGCTCAAGCCCTTCATTGGCCAAGGCATCGGCTCTTTCATTGTGAACATCACCGCTGTGGCCCTTCACCCAATGCCATTCAATATGGTGCTTTTGGGTGGCTGCATCAAGACGTTGCCACAAATCAGCGTTCTTCACCGGTTTTTTGGCGGCGGTGCGCCAGCCACGGGCTTTCCAGTTTTGAATCCATTCACTAATGCCCTTGCTCACGTATTGTGAATCTGTATACAGCTGCACTGTGCACGGGCGTGTTAGGGCTTCCAGCCCCTGAA
>CALEAR010000061.1 GCA_937943665.1 uncultured Alcanivoracaceae bacterium | reverse complement strand
ATATCGTGAATTGCGCCATCACCATTAACGAGGTTAATTTGTACTACGGCGTTTTCAGGCACGTTAAGATCAGGGTTCACTTGGCCTTTGATCTTCCCCTTCTCGCCAATAAACACAAGCCGACCATCAGAGATATCGGTACGCAGCGTAAAGGTGACATCCGGGCGATAGGTCACATCGTCTTTGTTGTCTGCGGCCACCGCTGCAGAACTTAGCGCCAACATGCCCATAAGCACGGCTGTCATAAACCATGACAGTGATCGAGTGAGCATAATGCTTCTCCTTGTTAATAACATATCTATGGATATGGTCGTTGGGTGGAATCACCCTACCTGGATGACGCTACTACCTATTACGACCCGTAAGGAGGTTTTCCTTACACCCTCAACATACGGGTATTCCCTGAAACTTACAGCGCAAAAACCGAAGCACTTGATATTCGTCAAGCTGACTTGGCGGTCATAACAAACTCTATAAGGCGTTGATTTTAAATTTATTTTTCATAACCATATTTTTCATATGGATTAATTGATTTAAGTTAATAAATCCTAGAAAAAGGAGAAAAAGCGCCGAGATATTATCGCGGCGCTTGGTTGGAACGAAGACGTAATTCTTCCATAGGTGGAGGAGTGGGACGGGTGGTTTTATCGTAGTGGCGCTGTTCAGAGGGCAGTGCCATGGCGCGAGCCAATTCGCGATAACAGGTTTGAAACGCCGCTAGCGTCCATTGCCCATAAACAGTGTGGCCACCTTCATAAGCTTGTTCTTGATACTCTTCATAGGTGGTGACATACCCCATGTAATCATTGCAGTACGTGGTCATAATGTGGGTTTGTTCACTACCGAGCGCCTCGGCCACCACGGCTAGTAAACGTTGGCCGGCCACCGTGGTGAATTCCCCAGGGGCGCAGGTAAGGGTAATGCTGCCTAAACGCACAATTTGCAGTGGCAATACGCTAGGCACCATGGCGCTTTTATTCAATGCCCCAGCGCGAGCTTGCTTCTTTAACTCTGCTACTAGCGGGTCGGTTAGGCTGGGCAATGGTATTTTGGCGAAGGGGAAGCCCAGCACCTGCTTACGCTCACTTTCCATGAGCACATCCTTTGGCCCTTGGCTGGCATAAAGGCGCTGATAGTACTCATAACGAGGATGAGAAGGGTCCGCTAAGCGACGTTTGCGTACTTGGCGTGCAATGAGCTTAGCCCCC
>CALEAR010000060.1 GCA_937943665.1 uncultured Alcanivoracaceae bacterium | reverse complement strand
GGCGACAAACATCCTAGATGAGTGGCTGTCCACGACAGAACCCGGCTTATCGGTTGGCAATTCTTATTCTCTCCCTTGTCTTTATCGCAAGCTCTCAATACTTAAAGTAAATTCTAGCTTTTGTGTAATAGGTCGTTGATATTTTCCTCAACGGCCTTTTTTATTGCCCTTGTTGCGTAAAAATCCATTAACTGTTTGAGATTCAATGCTTTTTTAGTATTCCCAGTGCGACTTTGCTTGACGAGTGAAATAGCAAGCCACTAAAGTGTCACAAAGTGGAGCAAAGTGGTGTAAAGTGGTTTTTAAGTGATGAAAAAAGCACTTTAACGCATAAAAAACATTCACTCAGTTAAGTATGCCAGCGGCATCTAGGAGCAAAGCACAATGTTTAGTGGGCGCACCGCCCTCAATGTGGACGCAAAGGGAAGGATGGCAATCCCAACCCGCTATCGCGAGCGCCTTCAAGAGGCTTGCGAGGGGCGTCTTGTGCTTACTCAACACCCATATGATGGCTGCTTAGCACTTTACCCCGAGGATAAGTGGCAAAAAATTGCTGAATCCGTGGCATCCCTTCCTGATTCCGCCCCTGAGGTGCGCTACTTAAAACGCCGTTTCTTAGGGCAAGCGGTGGAAGTGGATATGGATGGCAATGGCCGCTTCCTGATTCCAACTGAATTAAGAGAGCTTATTCAGCTCCATAAGAAAGCCATGCTAGTGGGGCAGATCACCCGCTTTGAGATTTGGAGCGAGGAGAGCTGGCTTGCTGAGCAGGAGAAATACCAAGAACTAACGCCGGAGGCCATGCCAGCTGTTGTTCAAGAGTTGGCGTTTTAACCATGCTTGCAACCAACGCGTATTCACATGAGTCCGTGATGCTCAATGAGGTGCTAGATCTGCTGATCACAGATCCGCAAGGCACCTATGTGGATGGCACCTTTGGGCGTGGTGGTCACAGCCGTGCCATTTTAAATGCGTTGGGCGAACAAGGCCGCTTGTTTGGCATTGATCGTGATCCTGAGGCGGTGGCTGTGGGTGAGGCGTTGGCACAAGAGGATCCACGATTCACCATGGTGGCTTCTCGTTTTGATTGTTTGCCCCAGGTGGAGGCTCAGGCCGGTGGTAAGCTCAGTGGTATTTTGTTGGATTTAGGCGTCTCTTCCCCGCAGTTAGATGACCCCGCGCGTGGCTTTAGCTTTTTGCGTGATGGGCCCTTAGATATGCGCATGGACCCTACCTCAGGGGTGAGTGCCGCCCAATGGCTCGCTGAGGCAGAGGAAGAGGATATCGCCAATGTATTGTATCGCTATGGTGAAGAGCGAAAATCCCGTTGGATTGCCAAACGTATTGTGCAAGAGCGTACTCACACCCCCATTACAGGTACCAAGCAGTTAGCGGAATTAATTGCTGCCGTGGTGGGTCGTGGGGCGCCGGGTAAGCACCCCGCCACCCGTAGTTTTCAGGCCATTCGTATTCATGTGAACCAAGAGCTAGCAGCACTGGAGGCGGTGCTGGAGCAAAGCCTAGAGGTGTTGGCTCCTGGTGGTCGTTTGGCTGTTATCAGTTTTCATTCCCTTGAGGATCGCATGGTGAAGTTGTTTATGCGCGATGCCGCAGGTCGTGCACCGCAGCCCAAGGGTATGCCCTATGTGGAACAAGAAGAGAAGGTGCGTCTTGTGGGACGTGCCATTAAAGCCAGTAAGGAAGAAGTGGCAATGAATGTGCGTGCGCGCAGCGCCGTGTTGCGCGTGGCAGAGAGGGTAGCGCCATGATCAAGCCATCGGTGATGGTGTTAATGGCCACAGCCGTGGTAATGAGCGCCTTTGCGGTGAGTTACAGCGTGCATGAAGCGCGCAAACTCACTGATAAAGCCCAGCAGTTGCAGCGAGAACAAAACCGCCTGCACACGGAATGGGGGCAGCTACTACTAGAACACAGCACTTGGGGCTCCTATGCCCGAGTGGAGCGCATTGCCCGTGAAGAATTGCAAATGATTCAGCCCACATCCAAAGATAGAGTGGTGATAAGGCCATGAGTGATAAGCAGCTCACAGCACGTGTCCCAAGCAAGCCACGCCTGATGTTTGTCTTAGGCGTATTGGCTGTGCTGTTGGGGCTGCTTGTGTTTCGTGCCTTTGATTTGCATGTGTTGCAGCATGATTTCTTGGCCAACCAAGGGGAAAAACGCAACTTGCGCACCGAGCCCTTGGCAGCCCACCGTGGTGTGATTTACGACCGCACCGGCAGCCCCTTAGCGGTGAGTACCCCAGTGACCACCCTATGGGGTAACCCTAGTGAGTTAGTGGAGCACAAAGAAGCTTGGCGTCGTTTGGCCAATAACCCCGTGCTTTCCACCGCTGCCTTGGCAGAGGCTGTGCGCGGCCGCGAAAATCGCAAGTTTGTGTATTTGGCACGGGGGTTAGCGCCCCTTCAGGCACAGCAGGTGCTTGCTGAAGGTATTCCTGGCATTTATTCACGCACAGAATACCGTCGCTATTATCCCGCCGGCGAGGTCACTAGCCACGTGATTGGCTTCACCAATATTGATGATCAAGGCCAAGAAGGGCTTGAGCTCATGTTTGAGGAAGATCTGCGCGGTATTGAGGGGCGGCGCCGTTATGTGCGCGATAACCGTAACCGTGTGATCCAAGATATTGAAATAGTGCAAGAGGCCCGCCCAGGCACTGATATTAACCTGAGTATTGATCTGCGCTTACAGTATATTGCTTATCGCGAGTTGTTGGCGGCGGTGAAGCAATACGATGACATTGGTGGCAGCGTGGTGGTGTTGGATTCCCACACGGGTGAAATTTTGGCCATGGTGAATCAGCCCAGTTTTAACCCCAATAAGCGTCAGGGCGTGCAACAAGCGGCGCTACGTAATCGTGCGGTTACCGATTTATTTGAGCCGGGCTCCACCATTAAGCCGTTGACCATTGCCGCAGCTATGGAAGAAGGCTTGTTGAAAGCCAATAGCACAGTGGATACCACCCCAGGCACCTTGATGGTATCCAATAAGCTCATTAAAGATGCTCGCAATTACGGCGTTATTGATATCCCCACGATTTTGGCGAAATCCTCCAACGTGGCCACCACCAAGGTGGCATTAGTAATGGATGAACAGGTGCTACCGGCCTTTATGCGTCGTTTTGGTTTTGGCGATACCACTGGCGTGGCTTTCCCTGGGGAGGCGAAAGGTAGCTTACCGTACCGTCAGCGCTGGCGCGAAATTGAACGCGCCACCTTATCCTACGGTTATGGGGTATCCGTTACCGCGTTACAGTTGGCGCGCGCCTATGGGGTGCTGGCAAATAACGGCAAGTTATTGCCTGCCACCTTGCTCAAACAGGATCAACCTGTAGAAGGGGAGCAGATCATTGATGCGCAGCACGCCAACGATATGGTGAAAATGCTCGAGGGTGTGGTGAACGAAGGTACCGCCAGCCGAGCCCGTGTGCCGGGTTACCGCATTGCGGGGAAAACCGGCACCGTGCGCAAACTCACCAACGGTGGCTATGAAGAAGATAAATACTTGGCCATGTTTGCAGGCATCGCCCCTGCTGAAAACCCCCGCATTGTTACCGTGGTGGTGGTGGATGAGCCCAAGCGTGGCGGTTATTACGGTGGTTTAGTGGCCGCACCTGTGTTTGCCAACATCATGTCTGGCGTGCTGCCCATGTTGAATATTGAGCCCCACACACCTGAGCCCATTTTAGCAGGGCAAGGGCTAGCGGCACGGGGAGGTGAGCGATGAAACCGTTGCATCAGCTGTTACCTCAATTCCCATGGCCGGCGGCCTTAGCCGAACAAGGTGTGAAACACTGGCGTTTAGATAGCCGCCAAGTGCAAGCAGGGGATGGCTTTTTGGCCTTGCCCGGCACCCAAGCGGATGGCCGCCAGTATATTGATGCCGCCATTGCTCAAGGTGCCAGCCTGGTATTGGTGGCAGGTGAACGCTTTATTTGTGAAAACCGCGGTGCCGTGCCTGTGGTGCAGGTGCCCGAGTTAAAAGTACATGTGGGCGAGTTGCTTGCTCAGCATTATGGCACCCCAGCGGATTGGCCCGTGGTGGCTGTGACAGGCACCAATGGCAAAACCAGTGTGGCCTTCTTTATTCAGCAATTAATGCAGCTGTTACAAACACCTTGGGGCTCCATGGGCACCTTAGGCGCTTGTGTTCACCAACACTGTGAGCCCTTAGGGCTTACCACCGCAGATGTGGCTAGTGTGCATCGTCATTGGGCGGATTTCCGCGCTCAAGGGGCTCGTGGTTTGGTATTAGAGGCCTCCTCCCATGCATTGCATCAAGAGCGGTTGGCGGGTTTACCCATCACCACAGGGGTGTGGACTAATCTCGGCCGCGATCACTTGGATTACCATGGCGATGCCACCCATTATGCCGCCGCCAAGGCTCTACTATGGCAACAGCTGGGCATCACCCGCGCGGTGTACTCCTTAGATGACCCGCAGGTGGCGAACACGGTGCCAACGGCGCGTAAAGGCTTCACCTTCGGAAAGCGCCCCGAAAACCAATTACATTACAGCCAATTGCGCTGCCATGGGCAGGGAATGAGTTTTGTGCTGCATCACGAAGGAAAGCAGTGGGATGTGGAAGCCCCCCTTCTCGGTGCCTTTAATGTGGAAAACCTTCTCGCCGCCTTAGCTGCACTCATGAGTGTGGGCCACCCCTTGGCCGAATTATTACCCTTGCTACCCCAGCTGGCGCCTGTGCGTGGTCGTATGGAGCAAGTGATAGGGGAGCAAGGCCCCACAGTGGTGGTGGATTTTGCCCACACTGCAGAAGGGCTAAATGCGGCCCTAAGCGCTTTGCGGGCGCACTTTGAGGGCAACATTATTTGTGTGTTTGGCTGCGGCGGCGATCGTGATCAAGGCAAACGCCCCCTTATGGCAGCGGCAGCTGAGCAAGGGGCCGATGTGATTTGGCTCACTAGCGATAACCCACGCACAGAATCTCCAGCCCATATTATGGCGCAGGTGCGTGAGGGCTTTTCTAGCGTTGCTAAGGTACACAGTGTGGAAGATAGAGCTCAAGCCATTCATGAGGCCATTGCACAGGCACGGGCCACCGATGTGGTGCTGATTGCGGGCAAAGGTCATGAAGAGGAGCAAATTATTGGCCAAACCACTGTGCCCTTTAGTGATGTGGCGGTGGCACGAGAGGCCCTGAAGGCCTGGAGGGCAACCCCATGATGCAATTATTCCAGGTGGCACAGTGGACCCAAGGCCAACACCAAGGCAGCGATGTGGCCCTCACAGGGGTGAGCACGGATACACGCACCCTCAAGCCGGGCGATTTGTTTGTGGCCCTAAAAGGAGATCGCTTTGATGGGCATGCCTTCTTGGCGCAGGCCAAGGCCAAAGGCGCGCGAGCCGCGTTGGTATCTGAGCCCACAGAGGTGTTTGAGCACACAGTGTTAGTAAAAGATACCACCCAAGCCCTAGGCTTATTAGCTCAGCAGTGGGCGGCGCAGTGGCAGTTACGTACCGTGGGCATCACCGGCAACTCCGGTAAAACCTCTGTGAAGGAAATGATCGCCGCTTTGCTCCATGAGGACGAAAACAGCTGCTTGGCCACCGAAGGCAATTTCAATAATCACATTGGCGTACCACTCACCCTGTTACGTGCGCGGGCAGAAAACACCTACGGTGTGTATGAACTTGGCGCTAATCACCAGGGTGAAATCGCTTGGACCGCCAGCTTAGTGGCGCCCCAGGTGGGAGTGATCACCAATGTGACGGGTGCTCATTTAGCCGGTTTTGGCTCCTTGGAAGGCATTGCTCAAGCGAAGGCGGAGTTGATCCCTGCCGTTGCAGCCCAGCAAGGGGTGGTGGTGCTTAACCAAGAAGGCGGCTTTTTTGAGTACTTCCAGCAAGTGGCCGAAGCGCATCAGGTAACAGTGGTACGGGTGTCCACCGAAGACACTAGCGCCCATTACCTTGCCAAGCACATTCAGTTGGGCACACATCACAGCCACTTTATATGTCAGGGCCCCGATACTGAGGTGGAGATTACCCTTGGTTTACCAGGTAAGCATCAGATCTCTAACGCCTTGCAAGCCATTGCGGTGGCCCGCGAGTTTAATGTGTCTTGGGCGCATATTCAGCACACCTTGGCTCACCTTAGTGGGGTGCCAGGGCGGTTGCAGTTAATCCCCTGTGGCGAAGGGCTCATTATTGATGATACCTATAACGCCAACCCAGGGTCCGTGGCAGCGGCATTGGATTTTTTACACACACAGCCCACGCCTCATATGTTTGTTTTTGGTGGTATTGGTGAGCTTGGCGAAGCCACAGATGAGGCGCATCGTCAGCTGGGCACCTATGCCGCTGAGTTAGGAATAGATGGCATGATCACCGTAGGAGAATTACCCATGGCAGCCGCAGAGGCCTTTGGAGAAGGTGCTTTGCAATGTCCCACCACAGATGATGTGGCCCCCTTCGCCGCCCCCGTGTTGCAACAAGGGGGCACTGTATTGGTGAAGGGCTCGCGTAGTACCGCCATGGAAAACGTTGTGGCCGCCTTGTTGGCCCATCAACAGGAGGCACACTAATGTTACTTTGGTTAGCGAATTACCTTTCTCAATACTACAGCGGCTTTGTGGTGGTGCAGTACCTCACCTTACGCGCCATTTTCAGCGTGCTCACTGCCCTGGTTATCGGTTTCATGGTGGGTCCCTATATGATCCGCAAACTGCGGGAGTACCAAGTAGGGCAGGCCATTCGTGATGATGGCCCTCAAAGCCACTTAAGCAAGGCCGGCACACCCACTATGGGCGGTGCCTTAATGTTGGTTTCCATTACCCTTTCTACCTTGCTGTGGGCGGATCTTAGTAACCGCTTCGCGTGGATCACCTTGGGCGTATTGGTGCTTTTTGGTGCTGTGGGTTGGGTGGATGATTGGCGCAAAGTGGTGGAGAAGGACCCTCGCGGTTTACCGGCCCGTTGGAAATACTTTTGGCAATCGGGCGGTGCCTTGGCTGCCGCTTTGATCCTTTATTTCACCGCACAAAGCCCCGTGGAAACCGAATTGATTGTGCCCTTTTTCAAAAACGTGGCCATTAATCTAGGGCTCTTTTATGTGGTGCTCACCTATTTTGTGATCACTGGCACCAGTAATGCGGTGAACCTTACCGATGGTCTGGATGGGCTTGCCATTATGCCCACTGTGCTCGTGGCGGGTGCTCTTGGGGTATTTGCCTACGTGAGTGGTCACAGTCAGTTTGCAGAGTACCTTCACATTCCCTACGTGGCAGGCAGCGGTGAGTTAGTGGTGATTGCAGCGGCCATTTGTGGTGCAGGGTTAGGCTTTCTTTGGTTTAACGCTTACCCCGCACAGGTGTTTATGGGCGATGTGGGCTCATTGTCCTTGGGCGCGGTGCTCGGGGTGATGGCGGTAATAGTGCGCCAAGAAATTGTACTTTTCATTATGGGTGGTGTGTTTGTGATGGAAACCCTCTCTGTGATTATTCAGGTGGGGTCATTCAAATTACG